>CANNKP010000006.1 GCA_947505255.1 Flavobacteriales bacterium | reverse complement strand
TATCCTATTTTTCTCACATTATTCCTTGTGGAATTGATGATAAAGCTGTAACTTCCATGCAAAGAGAATTGGGATATGCCTTAAATATGGATGAAGTCGCAACAATCTTGAAAGAAAAGTTAGCTGACCAATTCCAATATACTTATGGCATCTACTCCGAATAAAATAATTGGCCTTTTGAAAAAAACAGTTCGTTTTTTTTTATTTACTGTTTTAGCTGTAATCATTTTCGCAAATATTTTTATTATTCTGTCAGGTAGATTTTACATTTATAAGGGCATTCGACATACCTATTTGGCAGGGCAATCTGGTCCAAGTATATATGAACTAGACATTTTTCCTCGTACTACACTGGCAAAATCAGATTCCACTATTCAATGGATTCCTTCTGCAAATTTTAACAAAAAACAGCCATCAGCGCTTGATTTAAGCTTCATGAATAACTTAGAAACGCGTGCATTTTTAGTTTTCAAAGGTGACTCTATTGTTTATGAAAAATACTTTGATAAACATGCTATAAATACTGTTTCAAATTCTTTTTCAGCTGCCAAAACCGTTGTTGCTTTGTTAGTCGGAATTGCAGTTGATGAAGGCAAAATTAAAAGCTTAGACGAACCTGTATTCAATTATATTCCTGAATTCAGCACAAATGGGAAAGAAAAAATAACTATTCGTCATTTACTGATGATGTCGTCTGGTTTGGATTGGGAGGAAAGCGCATCAAATCCTTTGTCTGACAATGCTGAATCCTATTATGGGTCCAATCTTTATAGATTAGTCACTCGTCAAAAAGCAATTACACCTCCAGGCAAAGCTTTTAATTATCAAAGTGGGAATTCTCAACTTCTAGGTTTTATTGTTGAAAAAGCAACAGGGAAAAGTGTTTCAGAATATACACAAGAAAAAATTTGGAATCGAATCGGCACTGAGCATGAAGCTTACTGGAGTCTTGATAAGGAAAACGGAGATGAAAAATCATTTTGTTGTTTATATGCAACTGCCCGTGATTTTGGACGACTTGGTAAATTAATTTTACAAGAAGGAAGATACGGTAAACAACAAGTTATTCCACTGTGGTATATGAAAGAGCTGTGTAAAATCCCGAATTTAACCACAGAGGAAAATGTGCCAAATAAGCGTTATGGCTTACATATTTGGACCTATCAGGGAGAAAAAAATCCAATTTATTATTGTAGAGGAATTAAAGGTCAATATATTATTTCTATTCCAACTGAAAATTTGGTGATAGTCCGCCTTGGATTAAAACGAAACGATAACTTTGTAATTCCTGAAGAGCAAAAGAAAAACAAAGATTACTACAAACGAAATGAAGCCAAAATTGGTCATCCAACGGATTTTTTTAAATTTCTTCGCTTAGGTAGAAAATTAGCTTCATAAAAAGAATTATTAAGAATGAAAGAAGGATTATTTGGGCCAAAGGTTGAAAATGTTGGCGTTGCAGTTGTACAAGATTTCAATGAAGAAAATATCGAAATCTTCAATGTTTATTTATTAAATCTTCGTGATGATATCATGGAAGGCATTATCATAACTAGCACTGGTTATGGCGAAAATGCAAATACGGGAGAACGTGTTAAAACATCTACTCTTCGACATTGTATTGAAGTTATGCTCCCAAATGAAGCGGCTAAAATTGAGCCGATAATGGAAGAAGTCTTTGGTTTAGCGAATGAATTTCTTGTAAGTTTTTGGGTAAATGATGTAATGTATGATAAAAAATATATTTTCCTGCCAGAAACAATTTCTTTAAGTAAAATGAAGGAAATTGTTATTCTCGGAAAAAAAGGAGTAATTATTACTTGATTTTTGTATGAATATCTGAAATTTCTTTTATTTCAACAACTTCATTTTTCAAAATCTCTATATGCATGTTGATTTGATAACCACCTGCGTATATCGGAAGACCCTTTGATTCTTTCTTCAATTGTTTAAAGTATGACGTTATAAACTTCTCATCTACTCCAGTTAATAGAGATGTCACCAAGGCTTTGGGATTAATTTGCTCAATGCATTCTATTAATGAATCATATGGTAAGCTTTGGCCAAAATAAATCGTTGGAATCCCCTTACTGCGCAGAACATATTGGTAAAATAGTAATCCTAATTCATGCCATTCATGCTCAGGTAAAAACAACATGATAGGAGCATCTGTACTTTTTGGCAATGGCAACTTGTCAATTTCAGAAATTACTTTCTGTCTAATTAAATTTGAAATAAAATGCTCCTGAGTAGTATTTATCGTTTTTACAAGCCACATAACTCCAATTCTACCCAAAAAAGGAACTAATGTGTCTGAAAAAGTTTTTTCTAATCCTACTTCATCAATTAATTTTTGAAGTGTTTCTTTGAATAAAAATTCATTTAATTCTAATAAGGCTAATATTAATTTTTCAGTAGAATAATCTGAAGAGGGTGTTGAATTTAGCTCCCAAACTTTATCTGATATTTGAGCTGAATTCATTGTTGCTATTTTGGAAATTTTAATCCCACTTTTATTTAGCATGGCAACGTTCAACAAAATAGAAAGTTCATTATCAGTATAAGTACGAATCAAAGTATCTGTTCTTTCTGGAGAAACTAACCCATATCTCTTCTCCCAAATCCTCAAAGTGTGAGCTTTGATTCCTGTTAAAATCTCAAGATCTTTTATTTTATATTCAGCCATAATAATGTTAAGAAAATGGTATCAACGAATCCTATTCAATTTAATTAATGTAGAAAAACAAAATTCATTTAATTTAAAACAAAGATAGACGCATTTTGTTTGAAAAATAGAAGTAAAAATCTTTTATATTTGTGAAAGCAAATGATTACAATCTATTTAGAAAGTTTAAATCAAATGAAAAAAATAACTCCTAAGCGCATTTTGTCCTTTTCACCACTTATAATTTTATTTATTATTCTGAGCATTTCATCTTGCGGAAGTTCAGGTGATACAGAAAATTCTGGGAAAGATACAATTACTCTTGATGAGGATTATTATGAATTTAGAGGTATTAGTTTAAAAGAATTCAATATTCCAGCAACCATTATGTTGCCGGATGAAACCGCAAATATTGGCGCATCAACAAAACCTGAAGTTATACATGCCGAGGGTAATTTTCTTTGGGATATTGAAGTAGGTCCAAATTTCAACCTTCATATCGAAGATTACGGAGACTATACTGATATGGTTGAATACAAAAAGAAAGAACTGAAAAAACAAGAAATTTTCAAAATCAATTATTTAATTGACGAAAAAGATTTAATAGTTTATGAGCGCATATTGATTGTAAAAGGATTAAAAAATGCTTCTTCTAAAGTTGGTGTGAAACACAATTCGTATCATGTTTATGGTCAAAAGGTTATCAATGGCATAACATATGAATTAAGAAGTCGAGATGAAGGAAATGAAAAAATGATAATTGAATTAATGGCAAAATCAATTCAATCGTTCAAGCCAAGTAAATAAATTTTTATAAAATTGAAAAGAGGTTGTCGCATTGACAACCTTTTTTTATGCTTAATTTTGAGGTAATGGATTTGACAAGAGAAAATATATTAGAAGTGCTAGGTTCAATTATTGAACCTGATTATAAAAAAGACATCGTTTCATTAAACTTAGTTGAAGAACTAATAATAAGTGATGGAATAATTCAACTTACAGTTCATGTATCGAATCCTGCCATGCATTCTAAAAAACGCATGCAAGAAGCAGTAGAATTCAATTTGAAACGTGTTTTTGGAAAAGAAACTAGTGTTAATTGCCTTGTAAAAGGAATTCCAACTGAGTCTAAACAAGTACGACGGAAAATATTGCCTGAAGTAAAACACATTATTGCAATTGCATCGGGTAAAGGTGGAGTTGGGAAATCTACTGTTACGGCAAATTTAGCTGGTGGACTAGCAAAAGCAGGTTATAAGGTAGGAATTGTTGATGCGGATATATATGGACCATCAATGCCAACTATGTTTGATGTTGTAAATGAGCGTCCAACAATGATTGATGTTGAGGGTGCGCAAAAAATCAACCCAGTTATGAGTTACGGAATCAAACTTCTTTCCATTGGTTTTTTCACAGAGAAAGACAATGCAGTTGTTTGGAGAGGGCCAATGGCAGCCAAAGCTTTAACACAAATGTTTACCGATGCTTATTGGGGCGAATTAGATTACCTATTAATTGATTTACCTCCAGGAACGGGAGATATCCATTTATCACTTGTTCAAACTGTTCCGTTGGATGGAGTCGTAATCGTTTCTACACCCCAAGAAGTGGCATTAGCTGATGCACGAAGAGGCGTGAATATGTTTAAAATGGATTCAATCAACGTTCCAATTATTGGGATTGTAGAAAATATGGCGTGGTTTACACCCGCAGAATTGCCAGAAAACAACTATTATATTTTTGGTAGAGACGGTGCTAAAAATTTAGCTGAAGGAATGAATGTGCCTTTCTTAGGACATATTCCACTTGTGCAAAGTGTTCGAGAAGCAGGCGATGTAGGGAAACCAGCAGTTTTTCAAGAAAACACTTCAACTTCAGAAGCATTTGATGAATTAGTTCGTATTTTTGTTGAAAACGTTAAAGTTGCAAAGCCAAACGTAATTCAGAAACAAGAACTATGAAATTGAACAAAGAAGAATTAACTGTAAAAATCAATATTTCATTAGAAGAATTACGTCCGTTTCTTATTGCCGATGGTGGTGACATGGAATTGGTTGAAATAACTGATGATGGAATAGTTAAAGTTCGTTTATTGGGCGCCTGTAGTGATTGTTCAATGAGCTTAATGACTTTAAAAGCTGGATTAGAAGAATCAATTAAAAAAATTGCACCAGAAATTAAATCAGTTGAAGCAATCAATTTGCCAAGTTTTGTTTAAACGATAAAATCAAATTTCTTAACCAATTTAGTCCCATCCATTAATCGGATTTCATAATTTCCTTTTTTCCAACCCTTAACTTTAAGGTTAAATTCGTATCCAACATCACCTCCTAATTTGGCAATTGTTTCAGATAATTTAAAAAGCATTTTGCCTTCTGAATCATAAATTTCTTCGTGAATAGCAGCTCCTTTTATTGTTTGAAAATTCAATTTACCATTTATAGTTAACGTTTCCGTATTGATTTGTCTATCTTCATTTACGACATATGCTTGTCTTGATTTATACCACGTTTCTTTTTGTCCAGTAATTTTAAAAAGTTCTTTTCGTAACACATCAACCTCAGCAGTATTTCCTCCATCTATGTTTGAAACGGGCTCCTGATCGGTTAATGCCCATATCGCTGATTGCACGGTATAATTTTCCATTTTTTTTCCTTTAATGATCCCTAAAAAATCAGCCATACCTTTGATGTTAATAGTCCCAAGGATGAAATGTTCGCCACTATTAGGAGCCGCATTTTTCATGTTTGTACAAAATCCGTTTAATAATTTCTCTTTTGTTGCTTTTGGTTCAATAACAAGTAAATCCTCTTGAGGAATTATTAGGTTTTGTTCATCATCATTTGGAGCATCAAAATATGTTCCGGCACTGATTCGAATATTCAATTTCTTGGCATTTAAATTCTTCACTTTCATCATCAGAGATTCACCTGAATAAGCGCCAGTTGAGATAAATTCAACGGTAATTATTTTATTGGCAATAGCCGTTTTTAAATCAATAATTTCCTCAGCAGGTTTAAAACCCATTATTATCCATGTAAAACTTAACAAGCTCAACAATGTATAGAAAGTCATTTTCTTCATATTTCTACTTTTTGCAAACTGTAACGCAAAAACAAAAAAATGGCACAAAAAAAGAGGATGAATAATCATCCCCTTTCACAATAACTTTTAAATTATTAGATTGCAGCAGCAAATTTCTTAGCCACAACTTCCCAATTAATTACATTAAAAAAAGCGTTAATATAATCTGGTCTACGATTTTGATAATGCAAATAGTAAGCATGTTCCCATACATCCATTGCTAGAATTGGAGTCCCATTGCAACCTTCACCCATTAATGGATTATCTTGGTTGGCAGTAGAACAAACTACTAATTTTCCTCCTTCTACGCATAACCAAGCCCAACCTGAACCAAAACGTGTTGCTCCAGCTTTTGCAAATTCGTCTTTAAAAGCAGCGAATGAACCAAATGAAGTATTAATAGCATTTAATAAATCACCTGTTGGCTCTCCACCAGCATTTGGTGACATGATTTCCCAAAATAAATTATGGTTCCAAAAACCTCCACCATTATTTCGAACAGCTGGCTTGTCTTTTCCAGCAACTAATATTTCTTCAATTGATTTACCTTCTAAATCTGTCCCAGCGATTGCAGCATTCAGATTTGTGGTATAAGCCTGGTGATGTTTTGAATGGTGTATTTCCATTGTTCTAGCATCAATATGAGGCTCTAAAGCATCGTATGCATATGGTAAATTTGATAATTCGAAAGCCATGTTTTCTATGTTTTAAAAATTAATAAATCCTTATTTTGAATGAATCAAAATTAGAAAAAATACACAAGAATTACAAGTTTAAAAATAGTCTAAATCTGTATTATTTTTAATAACGTATTCAATCAATTATAAAAATATAATTGTATTTTTAGCTTTTAAAATCTAACTTTTTATGCAAAAAATTTACACTACGCTGTTATTGTTTCTTTCATTAAATAGCTTTTCACAAGTTTGCACCATCGACTATTCGCAAAACCAAACTGGGATATACCCAGATACTTTGCCAACAGGCAATGTAGGTCAAACCTACGGCACAGACGTGACTTTTTTCATGCCATTAGATACTATGGGCTATGATTTTACTAATTTCCATATACTTTCAGTTTCTTTACCAGTAGGTTTGAGTTGGCAGTGTAGCAATTTTGCTTCAAACTGTGATTATAACCCACAAGTAAGTCAATATGGATGTGTAAACATCAGTGGGACGCCTTTATTAGCTGGGCAATATGCCGTAGATGTTACAGTGCTTGCAGATTTAACTGTGCTAAATAATTATCCGTTTGTTTTTCAAATATATTTAGAAATTTTACCAAGCAATGTCATCACTTCTAATACAGGTTTTTCTATGACAGGTGCTGCTGGATGCTCGCCAATAACGGTAGATTTTACGAATAACAACCCAGGTTTACTCGCTTACACATGGAATTTTGGAAATGGGAACACTTCAACAGTAGAGAATCCAGTTCCTCAAATTTACAATGTTCCTGGTGATTATTTAGTGCAATATCAAGCTTTTGATAACCTTGCAATTGTTGATGTCTACACGTTGACGAGTGTTACGATAAATTCAATGAGTAATTATGGCGGTGGTTTCCCTTCATTTGAAAGTGCAGATGCGTTTTTTATTTTAAAGGAAAATGGCAATCCAATCTATCAATCCACAATAATTATGGATACTAATCCTCCAGTAAGTTGGCCAACAAGTATTGTTCTAAACCCAGCAAATATCTATTTGATTGAAATTTGGGAAGCAGATGACACAGCTGGTGAAATTGCTTTTTTTGGTGACGATTACATGGGAGATCATACTTTAAACTTGACTGGTTGTGGAGGTTGCACCGCTGGAACTTCTTCTATTTCTTATTCAATAACGCATCAAGTTATTAATCCGAGTCCAATAGTAATTTCTGCAGATACTGTGCATGTTTATGGTTATCCGCCAACGCCAATAGTTTCTTATGATAGTCCAACGCATACATTATCAACTCCTGATTTAGGTTATGGATACCAATGGTATTTCAATGATAGTCCAATAAATGGTGCAACCACGACTTCTTATGTTGTGCCTCAATCAGGTGTTTATCATGTAATTGCTATTAACAATACTGGCTGTGTTAGTTTCTCAGACACAATGACAGCTGTATATTGTAATCCTTCAGTTAATCCAACAATTTCTATTGGCTCAAATGGAGAATTAATCGCAAACAATGTCCCATCTGGCTTCACGATTCAATGGAATCTAAATGCTTTTGAAATTAATGGTCAGACTAATGATACAATTGCAGCAATGATTACAGGTAACTATTCAGTTGCTATAGCAGATTCTTTTGGTTGTGTTTATACATCAACTAATTATGCTGTTTACTTGGGAATAACAGAGACTAATCTTATTAACTGGAACATTTACCCTAATCCAGCGTCAGAAACTGTCACGATAGAGATTAATCAAGATACGGATTTCGAACATGTTCAATTAACAGATTTAACAGGTAGAATTGTTAAAGAATGGGATTGGACAAATTCTACAAAGATGACGCTTGACATAAGTGAGATTCCAAGTGGATACTTTATTCTTCGAATGAAAAGTCAACACATGGAATGGTCTAGAAAATTATTGATCGAATAAGCATTAAGCGAAAGTATAAGATAAAGAGAAGTGAAAGCTTCTCTTTTTTATTTCATATACTTTCTCGTATATTTCTCATACAATTCTTGCTGGAAGTTACGTGTTGGCATAAATAACCCTCGTATAATTGCGACATTTACTTGATTGGTGCGCATATCCAAGGCATTTCCTTGGGAAACAAATAATGTAGCTGATTTTCCTTCTTCAATACTGCCAAAATCTCTATCAATTCCGACAATTTCACACGTGCTCAAAGAAATACTTCTAATTGCTTGTTCTTCTGTTAATCCATAAGCCATAGCTGTTCCGGCTTGAAAAGGTAAATTGCGTGCATTCATTGTTTCCATGGCGCCTTCATTTTGTAAACAAAATTTTACCTCCGCCTCTTGGAGCATTGCTGGTAAATGATATGGGAAATCAACTGCATCTTCCTCATTTTGGGGAAGACTATGAGTTCTAACCAACATTACTGGAATGTTTGCGTCTTTCAATTTTCGAGTAACTAAATGACTATCATAACCACCCACAATAACTGGAAAAGGCAAGTCAAAATGTATTGAAAAATCAATGGCATCTTGAAGTTGTTGCAATTCATCTGCATGAATATATACGCGCTTATTGCCTTTAAAACAATCAATCATTGCATTCAATCTCACATCATTTTGGTCTTTTTCTGAAAATGAAGCATATTTCAATGACATTTCAAAAAACTGAAATATTGCCAGCTTTTCTTTTGAATAATTTTCTTTATTTTTTACGGTATTCACTTCATTAGATACTCCGCTTTGACCAGCGCTAATTGGCCAATTGAGGTGAATTCCATCGTCTTTTAAAATTGTCGCATCCTCCCAATTCCAACCATCCAATGCCATAATGGAAGAAGTTCCAGATATATCTCCTCCTCGGGGCGTTGCTTGAGCAAGTAAAACACCATTTGTTCTAACAGTACTAATAACTTTCGATTCAACATTAAAAGCAATCTGAGAGCGAATATGGGGATTATATTGTCCAACCTCATCAAAATCTCGTGTTGCTCTGACCGCATCAATCTCAGTTAATCCTAAAGTAGAATTAGGAGCGATAAAAGCCGGATAAATATGCTGCCCCTGAAGATCAATGATCGTATCCCAATCCTCCTTATTATAGGTGTAAGCCAATGAATTTCGGACCAAATCAATTTTACCATTTTTGATACCGACTAATCCGCTTTCTATTACCTCGCCATTGCCAATATGCAAATATCCATTCAAAAGCAAGATAGATTGGTTTTCTTGAGCAGAAAATTGACCAATGAAAACAACAATAATTATTAAATTAATATATTTCACGTTATAAATATTAATGGGTATTTTCTTCTTCTGATCCCTCCTCACCTAGTGTGTCGCAATGAAAATGTCTTGTTTTCTTTTTGAAAAAAGGTTTACTTTCCTCTCCTTTTTCATTAGATTCAAGCATTTTAGAAATAATTCTAGCTTTTTCTTTCTGATTATGTGATCGCATTAAATAATCTCTTTGACTGTCAAAAAGAATCATTCCATCTACAATTGTCATTTCAACTTTGGCTTCGATACTCAAAGGATTAGCTGTCCAAACAACAATATCAGCATCCTTTCCTTCCTTCAAACTTCCCATTCTATCATCCAAATGCAATAATTTTGCTGGATTCAAAGTCACCATTTTCCACGCCGCTTCTTCTGTCATTCCACCATACTTAACACCTTTAGCAGCTTCTTGGTTCAATCGTCTTCCCATTTCAGCATCATCAGAATTAATTGCAACAACAAGTCCCATTTCATTCATTATTGCAGCATTATAAGGGATCGCATCGTTTACTTCAAATTTATAGGCCCACCAATCAGAAAAAGTCGAGGCACCAACACCATGAGCTAGCATTTTATCAGCAACTTTATATCCTTCCAAAATATGTGTAAACGTATTAACCTTGAAATTCAATGAATCTGCAACATGCATTAACATGTTGATTTCAGATTGCACATAAGAATGACACGTAATATGACGTTCCGATCGAAATATTTCGGATAACACTTCTAATTCTAAATCTTTTCGAGGTGCGGTTTTACTATCTAATGTGCTTTTTGAATAGTTTAACCATTCATTTTCATATGCTTGCACGCGCATATAACCATCGTAAAAAATTTGTTCAACACCCATTCTTGTTTGTGGAAATCGAATTGAATTATTGTCTCCCCAATTTGATTGTTTCACATTCTCTCCGAGCGCACATTTAATAAATTTTGGGGCATTTGGAATAAGCATTTCCTCTGGAGAAAAACCCCATTTTAACTTTATTAATGCTGATTGCCCTCCAATCGGATTTGCTGAACCGTGTAATAATTGAGCAGCAGTAACGCCTCCAGATAATTGTCTGTATATGTCAATGTCGTCTGGAGTAACAACATCACCAATACTAACTTCTGCAGAAATTGCTTGTCCCCCTTCATTTACGCCTTTTGAAATGGCAATATGTGAATGTTCATCAATTATTCCAGATGTTACAAATTTTCCCTTCGCATCGATAACTTTAGCATAGTTCGGGATTGTAAAATTTCCTGTTCCTACAAATGAAATTTTACCATTTGAAACAATTACAGTTGCATCTTTTAGCACTCCCTGCGCCTCATTCGTCCAAACAGTAGCATTTCTTATAACAATTGTTTCATTCGAAGGTTTCTTTTCAAAGCCATATGCCATATTTGGAAACCAAATTTTAGCATTATAAGACGAATCAATCTTGACATCTTTGGAATCAGATTTTTTCTTTTCTATTCGATCATTTTTTATTCCAGACCATTGAATCCACTTCCCGGTTGGAGCCATTCCTTCCCCTTCAAAAACGCCAAATTTACTGCTAACCTTTCCATGTAAACTCATACTTCCCTTCCAATTATCGTCATCAATATTGAATTGAAGCGTAATATCATCATCAATCAGTTGAACAGACATCTTTGGAAATAAAGTATCGTAGGATAAATTTGATTTTTGATGCATTGTTTGAATTTTTCCTGTCAACTTATCTCCTTCTCCACTAATTTCAATTGGATATTTTTTTCCATCTATTAATATATTGTATTTGCCAGTAACATCGTGTTTCGCAGAAATATCCATCAACTTTTGCTCTCCTAAAAGCCAAGATTCAAGTAATTTTGCTTCCCCTATAAAAGGATTCGATGAATAAATCGTAAAACTTGCTTTTTTCCCTTTTTCTATGGTTCCAAAATCTGAATCAACTTTCAATAATTTAGCAGGTTCAATGGTCAAAGCGGCTAACGCATCGGTTTCAGATAAACCTCGTTCAATTGATTTTCTAATATTTATCCAAAAACTTTCAGCTGATTTCTGACCTTGACTTGTAAAGCAAATAGGGATATTATTTTGTCTTAGGATGAATGGATTTGAAGGAGCTAATTCCCAATGCTTCAAATCTGATAATGGAATTTGTCTTGACAAATATGGATCTTTAACGTCAAAAGGTTCAGGAAAATTTAGTGGTAAAACAATATAATTTTTAATTTTTTTCAAATCACTTACCGCTTGATATTCATTTCCTGATCCTAAATAATTAAATTCATATTGAAACTCATTAGCAATCTTTTCAGCACGTAAAATTTCCCATTTATCAAAGGTTTGAAATATGAACGGCAACGAAATTGACTGCTGCATTTTATCTAAAGAGATATTTGTTTCAGCGTTTTTACTTTCAATATACCACTTAAGATCATAAAAGGTTTGACGCAACAAAGCAATTGATCCCATTTGCGATGAAGGATACGTTTGTTGAGAAACTCCCTTTTCAAAAGAGTAAAATTGAGCACTTTGCCCTTTAATTATTTGTTTGTTTTCATTTTCATTTCCCAACGATACTAAAGCACCAGATCCCTGGGCTATTCCATCATTTACGTGAGCTAAAGCAAGTCCAAAACCCATTTTTAGCAATACATCATTTGTTTTCGCATCAATTTGGTACAGACTACTAGCATCTACCTCAGGATGAATTGATTCATTCCAATAATAGGCGCCATTTTTTGAACTTTCTAGTTGAGGCCTTGATGAATGAGAAGTCACAGTGTACTTTGGTAAACCAACCGAAGATATTGTTTCAATAAATGAAGCTATAATCGTTTTGCCTTCACAATCAACAATTATTGCATCATCTGGCGGAAAAACTAACATCCCAACCTCAATAATTTTATCGCCTTCAATCAGAATTGTTCCATTTTCAATTGTTTTTGTAGGAGAAACCAAAATTCTCGCATTTTTAAATGCAATGTATTTTGGTTTGGAATCCACAGTTCCATTTTGAGGTATTAGTTGACCCCAAGAGAAACAAGCGATTAACGAGAATAAAAGCAAAAATAACTTCATATTTATATACTAAAATAGACCGTGAATTTAATCAAAACAGTCGATTTCTTCGAATTTCTATCTAAACTTATATTATTCTCTGAAACCCAGGTGCCTTTAAAAAAGGTAAAAGCTCCCTGAGCTTGCCGAAGGACCATCTTCCTTTTTCCTTAATTTTTGTATGTATTTTATGTATTTTTGTAAAAAAAGAAATTATGTATAACGGATTATTACCCACACACTCAGGATTGCGATGGATAGCTCTAATACTATTAATTGTAGCCATCCTCAATGCTCTAATGTCAAAAGGGAAAAATTCATATGTGAAAAAAGATAAAATGATTAATCTATTCACAATGATTAGTTTACATACGCAATTATTGATTGGATTAGTTTTGTATTTCTTAAATGATAAACATAAAATCTCTTTTCAAAAGGGATGGATGTCAAGTGATTTAGCAGGTGGAATGTATCGCTTTTTCGGAATGGAGCATCTAGTAGGAATGATTTTAGCGATTGTTATAATCACTATTGGGCGCAAAAAGGCTGAAAAAGCAGCAACGAATGATTTGAAGCACACAAAAATACTGACGTGGTACACAATAGGATTAATTTTAATTCTTGCGTTTATTCCTTGGCCTTTTAGAGAAGCATTAGGTGGAGCATGGTTTTAAAAATCTGCATTTCTAGTTTTCTTTTTCTTACTTGTTTTGCTTGTAGTTCGAATGGAACAATACAAAGAACGGATGGAGATGAAACAGAAACTCCAGTTTCTGCTAAAGAACTATACTTTGAGTACTGTTCTGCTTGTCATGGTAGCGACGGTAAATTAGGTGCCGCAGGAGCGAAAGATTTAACAAAGTCAACATTACTTAAAGCAGAAGTTGAATCTCGCATTGAAAAGGGTAAAAACGGAATGCCCCCTATGAAAGAATTATTAGGATCTAAAAAGAACATTACTGCTGTTACAGAATATGTTCTTCGAATGAGATAAAGTTATGCAAGAAGGACATGTAACCGTTGATGCGGTTGAAGAAAATTGTATTTTAGTTGGAGTTATCACTCCTTCTTTAAAGGAAGAAACTGCGCTAGAATATTTAGATGAACTTGAATTTTTGGCGGAAACGGCTGGAGCAACAACAATAAAGAAATTCTTACAAAAATTACCAATGATCCATCCAAGAACTTTTGTTGGAACGGGAAAATTACAAGAAATAAAAGAATTTATTAAAGAACATTCTATTGAATTAGTCATTTTTGATGACGAGCTTACTCCTTCTCAATTAAGAAATATTGAACGCGAATTAGAGTGTAAAATACTAGATCGAAACATCCTAATCTTAGATATTTTTGCTAGTCGAGCGCGTTCATCTCATGCTAAAACACAAGTGGAATTGGCTCAACTCCAATATATGTTGCCCCGATTAACACGTTTGTGGACTCACTTAGAACGTCAAAAAGGAGGAATTGGGTTGAGGGGACCAGGAGAATCTCAAATTGAATCTGATCGCCGAATAATTCAAACAAGAATCTCTTTAATGAAAGAGAAACTAAAAGAAATTGACAAACAGATGTCTATTCAAAGAGGTAATCGCGGCCAATTAGTTCGAGTTGCTCTTGTTGGTTATACGAATGTTGGGAAAAGTACAATCATGAATTTGCTTTCGAAATCTGACGTTTTTGCTGAAAACAAATTATTCGCAACGCTCGACACAACTGTTCGTAAGGTAGTAATTGAGAATTTACCGTTCCTTTTGACAGATACTGTAGGATTTATTAGAAAGTTACCTCATCAGTTGGTTGAATCCTTTAAATCAACGTTAGATGAAGTCAGAGAAGCTGATTTATTGATTCACATCATTGATATTTCACATCCAAATTTTGAAGATCAATATAATGTGGTGAATGAAACTCTCAATGAACTTGACAAGACGGAAAAACCTGTTATTTTAGTTTTTAATAAAATTGATGCATATAAAGCCGTTGAGCAAATTGAAGATGATCCAAATCCTCGAAAGGAAGAAAACTTTTCTTTAGAAGAATTAAAGAAGTCATGGATGGCAAAAATGAATAACACGAATTGCGTTTTTATTTCAGCCCAAGACAAGGAAAATATTGAAGAATTGAAAACGGTAATTTATGAAGAGGTAAAACGAGTATTTAAAATTCGATATCCTTACAACAACTTTTTATACTAAGAAGTAAAAACAAAAAGGTCCCAATTGAAGAACAATTGGGACCTTTTTTTATGCAGTATATTTCTTATCGAACTAAGTGTAAGAATCCATGTCCCTCTAAAAATTGTCCGTTATAACCATTCACTTTATACTTATAAAAGTAAACACCTTCATTTGCTTCAGATCCATTTTGAGTTTTACCATTCCACGCTGGATTAATACCTGTAGATTCGTATAATGTATTTCCCCAACGGTTTAATATTGTCAACTCGATAGAAGTTGAATTCGTTGTTGTCAAAAAGAATTGATCATTCACATTATCCCCACCTGGTGTAAATACGTTTGGCACTTCAACTGTTGGCAATGGATATGTACAAGAACCATCATCAAAATTAGCGGCTGGGTTATAATTAGTAGCTAATGGATCCATACAACCACAAATACTGATTATAATAGAAACAAAAGCTGTATCAGCGCAGTTTCCTTGAGAAGCAATTAATTGAACATTTGTACTATTAGAAAAAATTTGTGTTTGAGAAGCCGTATTTGGCACATTCAATGTGTTTCCATTTCCAAAATCCCAGGCATAGTTAGTTGCATTTTGACTACTATTTGTAAATAGAACTGTCAAAGGATCACAACCAGCAGTTGGAGAGCCTATAAATTGGGCAATTGGTGGATTCAATATATCAACGAAAATACTGTCGTGTACTTCACAAACATTATCAAATACATTGAAATAATACCATCCAGATGATAAATTTTGCCAAACAGAAGCGTCAATAAATGCTGGGTTTCCTGCACCTGGACCTGTCCATTGATAGGATGGAACACCCGTTTGACCAGATACCATTCCTGACACAAATCCAACAGGTTCGCACGTTGCAGGCCCCATTATCATCGTATCAACAACAAGTGTTTGATTTAATGTTATTGTAACTGTATCAACATTTGAATAACCACATGAATTTGTTGCTGTTACATAATAATCCACAGCTCCTGTCATTGCCCCCATAATTGTTGGGAAATATGCAGAGGGACCTGTTTGGCCTCCAGTCCAAGAATAAGTATAAGGTGGGAATAAACCCACAGCATTCGCAGAAACCAGAATTGAATCATTTTGACACTGTGCAAATATATCTGTTTCTGTAATTGGAATTGGAATTGAATCTAAAATATACAATGTGCCTGAAGATATTATTGTGTCACCACAAGCCGAAATTGTCATTGCAGTAATAATAATAAATTCACCATTATCATTAGACATTCCATCAAAAGTAGGAAGAATTGTTAATACGATTGTATCTTCTCCTGGAAGAAAAGTAATTGGATTAGTTAGGTTGTTATAATCAACACCTTCGGTTGCTGTTCCACCAATTGTATAATTAATTACTAGTGTATCTGTCAATTGCGTTTGGGGTCTAATAAACATTAAATTAGCATCCGTACAACCTTCGTAAACATTGGTGTCACCAGAAACTGTTGCTACAGCAATTTCAACTGCATCAGAACTAAATGACCCTGATTGTAAAAACACCCATGAGTCAAAAGCAGCATCACCACCATCGGCTACAGCAAATTTAAATTGATAGGTCTCCCCGCATACTACATTGAATTGAACATTTATAAGTTCAGTCATACCATCAGCCTGAAAATTTGGTCCTGGTGCTCCTGAAAAATATACATTGTTTGCAGTCCAGTTTGGATCTAATGTTGAACAATTAGTTGCGGAACCATTACTTCCCACAGAACCGTTATTCACGGTATTAATTGAAATCGGAATATTCGTTGTTCCAATAGTACTTGGCACCAAAGCAAGATTTGTATTTAAATAATTTCCTCCTAAGGGGTTTGGACCAGAAACAAAGAATCCGAAAACATCATTTACAGATCCACATACATATTCGTTGTATTCCTCACTACCAAAAAGAAAGCTAAAGGAAACAGTATTTCCAACAGGAACGAAGTTAAACTCTAATTTTCCAACATCATAAGTAGCAAACCCTGCAATAGAATTTAATTGCGCATCATTCGATAAAGTTGGATTTGTTGGAGCTACTGTGCTACTTCCTGAATTATTTGGACCTATAGCACCTGCTACTCCTCCACTAGCTAAAATTAATCCAGAAGCAAATGGGATTTGATTACCAACATAATTAAATTGCCCAATTTGATTACCAGTATAGGATAAGTTATTATTAAATTGCACATTTGATACTGTTACACCCGGCCCAATAAGCACATTTTCAACATATTGCTGTGGAGTCAACGCACCAGAAGTAACCGCCAATTGACTGTAAGAACAATATGAAAATACTGTCAATAAAAGTCCTAAAATTATGTTTTTTTTCATGATTTCATTTTTCAATTACCTTATAGACTTGGTAATCTTGATTTTGGTTGCACGAATTTCGATAAAAAATATTTTACAACCAATTTATACAGGAAAAATTCCGATTTTTGAAATCTAATTTCAAGCCAATAATATGAACGCAACACAAAATTTTATCCAAGAAAATAAAGATCGATTTCTTTCAGAATTAGTTGATTTACTAAAAATACCATCGGTTTCTGCAGATGCGTCATATGCAGAACATGTGCATAAAACGGCAGAATCAGTTGCAAATCATTTGACTATTATTGGTTTGGATAATGTTGAGATTTGTAAAACAGCAGGTTACTCCGTTGTGTATGCAGAAAAAATTATTGATGCAACACTCCCAACTGTTCTGGTTTATGGACACTACGATGTTCAGCCTGCAGATCCAATTGATTTATGGACAAGCCCTCCATTTGAACCAGTAATTAAAACAACGGCTGTACATCCTGAAGGAGCCATTTTCGCAAGAGGTGCATGTGACGACAAAGGTCAAATGTTTATGCACGTCAAGGCAATGGAAGCAATGTTAAAAACTGGGGAATTGCCATGCAACGTTAAGTTTATGATTGAAGGAGAAGAGGAAATTGGGAGTACCAACCTTGCCATTTTTGTTGAAAATAATGTTGAGAAATTAAAAGCAGATATCATTCTTATTTCAGATACTGGAATGATTGCAAATGATGTACCAGCAATTACGACTGGTTTGAGAGGTTTGAGTTACGTAGAAGTAGAAGTGACAGGACCTAACCGTGATTTGCATTCTGGTTTGTATGGCGGTTGTGTTGCAAATCCAATCAATATTCTAACAAAAATGATTGCTTCCATGCACGATGAAAATAACCGAATTGCTATCCCAGGATTTTATGATAAAGTTGTCGACTTAACGGATGAAGAAAGAGCCGAAATGGCAAAAGCACCTTTTTCTTTAGAAAAATATTGTGAAGCCTTGAATCTTGCAGATATTTCAGGTGAAAAGGGATATTCAACAATGGAACGTGGATCAATTCGTCCTACTTTAGATGTAAATGGTATTTGGGGAGGTTATACAGGTGAAGGAGCGAAAACTGTTATTCCATCCAAAGCGTTTGCGAAAATTTCAATGCGTTTAGTTCCAGATCAAGATCCACATGAAATCACACAATTATTTACTGATCATTTTAATGCAATTGCACCAGGAAGTGTTCGTGTAAAAGTTGTTCCACATCATGGTGGTGAGCCAGTTGTTACGCCTACTAATTCTATAGCATATCAAGCTGCATCAATGGCATATGAAACAACATTTAATAAAAAACCAATTCCAGTTAGAAGTGGAGGAAGTATTCCAATTGTTGCAATGTTTGAAAAAATATTAGGATTGAAAACTATCCTCATGGGATTTGGATTGGATAGTGATGCTATTCACTCACCTAATGAGCATTATGGTTTATTCAATTTCTATAAAGGGATTGAAACGATTCCTCATTTCTACAAGAATTTTGCTGATTTGTCTAAATAAAATAACTGGTCGTTTTTCGATTCTTTTTTGATTCTTATGAAAAAAATATTCTTCATTTCAATCCTTACTCTTGTATTTTCATCCTGTGCCAACTTTGAAGAACCTGAATTTATCAGTTCAAATGGCGTAAAAATGGGTGGAATTGAAGGGAAGAAAATTTCATTAACCGCTGATATTATTGTGTCTAATCCTAATTGGTTTGGTATAAAAATCAAACCTTCAAATTTAGATGTGTATATTGAAAATCAATACATGGGCAAAATTTTCCTCGAGAAAAAGGTTAAGATGAAAGCCAAACAAGAAAGTGCTTTATCGATGGATTTACGCGCTGAATTAGCGGATGGAGCAATGATAACTGCTTTGAAATACGCAAATAAAGAAAATGTAAAGGTCCATTTAATAGGCAAAGTGAAAGGTGGAGTTTGGATTTTTTCAAAAAAGATTGCTATTGATGAAACTAAAACCATTTCGGGTAAAAACTTGCAATTGGGTTCACAACGATAAATTATATGCAGCTACCAGATTTCTCATTAGAAAAGGGAATTGTAAGTGAATTATTTAATGAAAAAGGGGTTTTCACCTTTAAGGAGGCATGTTCCTATATTCAGAATCTTCCCTACGGACGCATATCTAATAGAACAAACAATTCATTGGTATTAATTGAGAAGAAAGGGACTTGTTCTTCAAAACATGGCTTGTTAGCTTCCCTAGTCGAAGAAAATGAGCATCCAGAAATCGAATTAATTGCGGCGATTTTCATGATGAGTCCCGCAACACATCCGCAATTAACGACGTATTTTCATGACAAACCTTTTACTTACATTCCTGAAATGCATTGTTTTTTTCGTTATAATGGAAAGCGTTTCGATTTCACCTCACCTACAAATCGATTGGAATTCATTGAACCAAAATTGGTGCGAGAACAACGTTGCGAACCACACCAAATAGGCGAATGGAAAGAAATGATTCACAAAGAATATTTGAATAAGTGGGTGGGGAGAAATCCTGATTTAGGGTTAACTTTTGATGAAATTTGGGAATATAGGGAAATTTGTATTCGGTTGCTGTCAGAATAAATTTACCTCACTGAGAAAAAAGTCTGTCCATTAATTACACGAACTCTCACTAATTTCAATTAGTTGACAGAAAGATACTCTCACACTCAAAATCAGTGAGTTTAGCAGCAATTTTTACTCCTCCAAATAAACGCGATGCACTCTTTTTGAAATACTTGTCATAACTTCATAGGGAATTGTGTCCATTTGACTCGCAAATTTCTCAATGGTTTGCTTTCCACCAATAATAACCACTTTATCGCCTTCTTTCACATTCAATTTAGTAACGTCTACCATGATCATGTCCATACAAACTCTACCGATTGTTGGGCAAAACGTTTCATGAATATAGACTCCGCCTTTTCCATTGCTTAAGTTGCGTCTGAATCCATCGGCGTACCCAACGGGAATAATGGCAATTTTAGTCGGTTTATCGGCAATAAATGTGCGACTATATCCAACACTTTCACCTTTTGAAAGTTCCTTGATTTGAGAAATCGCACTTAACCATTTCAATACTGGCTGTAATTTCTGTTTAAACGTTGGATTTGACGTTATTCCATACATTCCTATTCCTAAACGAACCATATCATAATGGGCATTCGGATAATTTGCTATGCCTTCAGAATTTAGTATATGTCTATCAAAATGATAATTCAACTGGTGATTCAACACGTGTGTTCCTTGATGAAATTGTTTGATTTGATGTTCTGTAAATCGTTTATCGCGGCGGTTATCAGAATCAGCCAAATGAGAATAAACAGATTTAACACGAATTTCAGGCTGCGCTTGTAAAATTTCGCAAACCTGAGGAATATCTTTTACCTCAAATCCGAGTCGACGCATTCCAGTATCCAATTTCAAATGAATTGGGTAAGCTGTTTGACCTTGAAAAATTAATTCTTTAATGAAATGATCTAGTTGATTGAACGAGTAAATTGATGGTTCCAGGTGGTAATTGATACAATCTTCAAAACCATCCTCTTCAGCATTCATGACTAAAATTGGTAATTTAATCCCTTGTTTTCGCAACTCAACTCCTTCATCTGCATATGCAACGCCTAAATAATCGATTCCTTGGTGTTCAAAAAAGGCTGCCATTTTTTCTACACCAGAACCATATGATTGTGCTTTTACCATCGCAAGAATTTTTGTTTCTGGATTAAGCATAGATTTATACATGGATATGTTGTGACGAACTCCTGTTAAATCAATTTCTACAAACGTTTTATGATTCTTCAATCGGAACTGTTTTGCTAAACGTTGCATATCAGCTTTTCGAGTTCCTTTGATTAAAACAACAGAATTTTCAAAACTATATTTTAACTTTTCGTTATTTCTTATAATAAATAATTGATCTGGATCGTAAGCCTTTACAATCTTCTCAACTTCCGTTTTTCTGTAATAATTATCCTCATCTAAGCCAATAATAACAATCCTTTTACGATTATTAGCAACACGCATTTGATATTCAAGCGAATGATTCAATGCATCTAAATCAAGATTATAGGTATCGTTAATAATCGTGTTTGAATCAATTCCTTCAAACGTTTCCATGCGCAATGCCAATTGAGGCAAAGTAGAAATGCGCTCTTTCAAAACTTTTGTGTCTTCCAAAAATAATTTTGCCAATGCTATAGCCACCAAAGCATTACTCCTGCTGGCTAAATCATCAAAGGAAACGCATGCAAGTTCTTTTTTAAAAAGTTCTGGCTTTAAACTAACACCATTGATTGTTTTATTTTGTTCTAATGTAAGCTGAATACTCGACGGATAAAATGTCTTTTGGACGTTGAAGAACAAACTCAATTTTTCTTTTAAATGCTCTTCCGTTGTTTTGAAATTCTCTTCATGACTGCGACCAAATGAAGTAAATACGCCAATTGTAGGTTGAACAATTTCTGCCAAACGTCCCATTTCTCCTGGTTTAGAAATTCCAACTTCAATAATGGCAACATCACAATCGGCATGCATTTCAAGTAAAGATAATGCAACACCCAATTGAGAATTGTAACTTTTTGGACTTCTAGTAACGCGTAAACTCGGGCTCAATAAATGATATAACCATTCTTTGACCGTTGTTTTACCGGCACTTCCAGTTATTGCAATAATCGGGTAATCATATTGTAATCTATGGGCTTTCGCCAAATCTTGTAAAGCAATTAAACAATCCTTTACTTTTATAAAATGTGCCTCTGGAAAATTATCTAAATCAACAGGTTTTGAAACGACAAACATCCTAATTCCTTTGGAATAAGCAGATTCTATAAAAGCATGTCCATTCCTGAATTCACCAGTTAATGCAAAAAAAACAGTTCTTTCTTCCTGCACTATTTTGCGTGTGTCGTAAACAATTTGATCGACAATAAACGTAGCTTCTCCAGTTAAAGAAATGCCTTTTATTGTTTTACCAAAATCAGAATATGTTTTATTTAATTTCAATGTGTTTGATATTAAAGCACGTGCGGCAAAGCGGTTTGTATTTTTCGATAGCACCTACCAAAACTTGTTCTTTTTCACTTGCCGTGCGATGCGAAAACTGAGCTAAGTTACCACAAGAAACGCAAATTGCATGCACTTTCGTAACATATTCTGCAATGGCCAATAATTTTGGCATTGGTCCAAAAGGCACCCCTAAATAATCCATATCCAATCCTGCTAATATCACACGCACACCTTTGGATGCAAGAATATTACATGCTTCAACAATTCCTTCATCAAAAAACTGAGCTTCATCAATAGCCACAACCATTTCATTGGTCCAGATTTGAAGAATTTCTCTTGAGTCATTAACAGCAACAGCTTTCAAACTGCTACCTTGATGGCTCACAACATTATCTTCACTGTATCTGTTGTCAATAATTGGTTTAAAAAGGAGTAATTTTTGATTTGCGAATTGAGCTCTTTTCAATCGACGAATTAACTCTTCTGTTTTACCAGAAAACATTGATCCACAAACGACTTCAATCCAACCATTCATTCTTCCATTTCCTGGAAATTGTTCTAAAAACATGCGCTATTTTTAATATTAGGTTATTAACAAATCAACGAAGAGAAGTTTCTACAAAGCATAGTTGCTCGTTCAAACTTCGACGGTAACTTTACAGCCTAAAAGTCGGTAATTTTGTTCTTTCTAGCACGTACAACGTTAGCAACTTTTATAAAATGTTGAAAAATAGATACTTTAAACACATGGCAACAAACAATACTTTTGAATCAAATATTTCAGCCATTCAAGCGGCATTAGCGAATTTAAACGCAGGAAAACTAACACAAGAGGAATTAGAATCCCTTGTCGAAAATGCAAAAGAAATTTACGAACGTGCTGTAGTTCTTCGTTACAAAGCATTCGAAGAAAAAGTATTTGGTGAAAAAGTAGTGGAAGAACCTATGATCGTCAATTCTTTTATCGAAGAGCAAGAGCGAGAAATTTCCGAATTAGAACTTGATATTCCAACTGAACAATTGGAGGAGAAAAAGGAGGAAGTTGAAAACTTTGAAATCAATACAGAAGAGATAGTGGCAGAAAATCCATCATTTGATTTTTCATTGTTCGATGATACGGTTGAAGAAGTTCAAGAGGAAACATTAGAGGAAAATGCAATTGAACATGTTTCTGTAACATCAACTCACACAGATGATTTTGGTATTCATGAAGAAAAAATAATCATGGAACAAGTTACATTGACACCAACGAGTGATGAAAATAGAGCCTTTCTTGATAAATTCACTAAAAAAGATATGTCTTCTTACAACCAAATAAGCAGTGCGAAAATTGTAACTTTAATTGGTGCGTTTGGATTAAATGAGCGTTTACAATACATCAATGAATTGTTTGATGGGTCAAGCGAAGCATTCTCAGAAGCAATAAAGGCAATAGATAATTTTTCTTCATTAGATGAGGCGCTGATTAAAGCATCCATTTTTGCAAATCAATATAACTGGGATAATGCCAGCGAAACAGTTGAAGAATTTGTGCATAAAATCAAAAGACGCTATGTTTAAAAGCATTCTGTTATTTTTCATATTATTCTGTCAACTTGCATTTGGACAAATTGAAGAAATTAGAAGAATAACACAAACGCTTTGTTCTCCTGAATTTCATGGTCGTGGTTATGTCAATAAAGGTGATTCTATTGCTGCTGAATTCATTGTTTCAGAATTCCAAAAAATTGGATTAAAACCACTAAAACATTCTTATTTTCAGTCATTTTCGCTGGATGTCAATACATTTCCTGATCAAATGTCGATTGAAATTGGTAAAAAAACCCTTATTCCAGGCGTACATTTTTTAGTTGACCCAGCAAGTGCGGGTTGTAATATGGTTTTTAATCCAAAAAGAATTTCAGTCGCTACTGCTTTAGATGAATCCAAATTGACACAAGAATTGATGGATTTACTAAAAGAAGGCAAATACAATTCTATTGCATTTGATTTTGCTCACCTTTCTGCTGATACATTGAAAAGATTGGCAGGTTTGACAGAAATGATTGCTGGAATATTACCTGTTATTGAAGTAATGGATCGAAAATTTACATGGTCTGTAGCGTCCGAACAATTAAAATTTCCTTTAATTCAAATTCAAGCTAATGCCTTTGTTTTCGGAGAAGAACTTGCTGTAAAGATTGATGCAAAATTGATTCAAAACTATACTTCTCGAAATGTTTTTGGCTATTTACCTGGAAAGAAAAAATGTGGGAAAACGGTCGTTTATTCTGCTCATTACGATCATTTGGGTCGTATGGGATCTGGTACTTATTTCCCTGGTGGAAATGATAATGCCAGTGGCACAGCGATGTTGATCAGTATGGCCAATTATTTCAAAGAAAATCCCGTTGATTACAACATTTTATTCATTGCATTTGCAGGAGAAGAAGCAGGATTAGTTGGATCTCACTATTTTGTTGAACATCCTTTATTGAAATTAGATAAAATTGCGTTTTTACTCAACCTTGATATCATGGGAAGTGGTGAAGAAGGAATTACTGTTGTAAATGCGACACTTTTCGAAAAAGAATTCAAAGAATTGCAGAAAATAAATGAAGAAAAACAACTTTTAACGGTGGTCAAAGCCCGAGGGCCAGCTGCAAATTCCGATCACTATTGGTTTACCCAAAAAGGCGTTCCAGCTTTTTTTATTTACACTATGGGACCCAATAAAAACTACCACGACGTATATGATACATTTGAGAATTTGAGTTTTGTCGAGTACTCTGATATTACAAGTTTGTTGGTGGAATTTACGCGGAGGTTAGGGAAATAATTTAAGCAAGTTTTATCTAAGTTGTAAATAAATTCTAAACATTTTGTAAAAAGTATAAATGTAAAATCAAATTGCCAGGAGCGGGATTTCGTTGATTGCATTTGCGAAGAAGCTTCAGAGGTTAGTTTTCATTAAAAAATTTAATTTTTCGTTAATTCAGTTTATTATTGCTTAAATTGCATGAAACATTAAACATTAAACGTTAAATTCCTATGAAAAAAACAATGTTAATAATAGGCTTTTTCTCACTAAGTTCTCTTGTATTTGGACAGACAGAAAAACAAATTGTGAAACCTAATTCAGCTATTGAAACTGATTTATTTCAATCGAGAAAACCAGTAGATGGTTATCCTGCCGTTTTTGCAAACAAAGAAGAGCTTGAAGCTAAAAAAGCAGACAAAATCGACAAAACAAAACAAAAATTAATGGAAAACAAAGAAAATCCTGAAATGGTAAAATTCTTACAAGAAGAATTATGGAGATTTGAAAATGCAATTGCTAAAGAAATAAAATAATAATCATGAAAAAATTACTACTTATAACATTTGGCGGTTTGTTTTTAACTGTCAATCATATTCAAGCTCAATGTTCATTTACGGGATTAAATACTATCTATTGTGCAAACGATGTTCCTAGCACCTTAGTTCCTTCTGGTGGTGGATATTTTGCTGGACCTGGAATTACTGGAAATACATTCAACCCATCCCTTTCTGGACCTGGAACACATACAATTAACTACATAGAAGGATCAGGATATGTAATTGATCAAACTGGGACATATGCGCTTATTCCAGGAACTGGAACTTCTGTTAGTTTATTTGATGATGAAGTTTCTGTGCTGTTACCAATTGGTTTTTCTTTTAGTTTTTTTGGAAATAATTACACTAATTTTCAAATTAGTTCAAATGGCTTTTTAACTTTCAATAACGATTTTACATCAGGATGTTGCAGTGGCCAATTAATTCCACAAACTGCAACACCGAATAACTTAATTGCATTTTCATGGGATGACATGTATCCTCCTGGTGGCGCAACAATTGAGTACTTTACAACAGGTGTTGCGCCCAATCAAAAATTAGTTGTTAATTTTTTCAATGTTGATTTCTGCTGCAGCATGGGAACACCTATGGTTAAAACACAAATAGTACTGAGTGAAACTACAAATATAATTGAAGTTAATACAGAATATTCAAATGGCGTTAGTCCAGGTACATTGGGAATTGAAAATATCAATGGTACAATTGCTTTAGCAGTCCCAGGCAGAAACTCATCAGCATGGCCAAGTCTTACAAATGATTATGTAGCATTTATCCCTTCAGTGGTTTGTTCTTCAACTCAAACAGTTCTTGTCAATCCATTACCTGTTGTTGATGCTTTAGTTAATTTGAATCCAGGTTGTGTTGGACAAACTGTAACATTCACGGGATCAGGCGCAAATGCCTACTCATGGGACAATGGAGTAATTAATGGTACTCCGTTTACTGTTGTTGGCCCTGGAATATTTACAGTAATCGGAACAGAATTACTAAATGGATGTACAAATACTGATTTTGTTAATCTAACTACGGTATTGAGTCCAACAATTTCAATTACACCTCAAAACGAAATGTTCGGAAACGATGGAGGTATAAGTTTAACCATACTTTCAGGTATCGTTCCATTTACTTTCGATTGGAGCAATGACGGATTAGGTGATAATAATGATAATAATGATCTAGGAAATGTTCCGGCTGGAACATACACTGTTATTATGACTGATGGCAATGGTTGTTCTGTTACAGCAACTGCTACTGTTGGGAGCCAACTCGGATTAACGGATCTTTCTGGAGTTAATTTTTCAATACAACCAAACCCGTCTTCAGGAATTTTTCAAATTATTTTTGCTAATGAAATAACTGATTTAAGCACAAAACTTGAAATTGTAAATGTTTTAGGACAAAAAATTATAACAAAGAAAGTTGAATCAAAAATGATCGATATAAATATCACTGAGCATGAGGCTGGTGTTTATTATATTAAAATAATTACTGATAAAGGAATTTCAATTAAACCGATTATTATCAAATAAATTGGTTAATTATTAGCCTTCTCTTAAAACCTCGTGACAGAATCACGAGGTTTTTTATCTCAATCATTTCTATTTATTTTAAAAGAATTATCCCTAATTTGGTACTTATAATAACCTTTTATGAAATTCATTTTTTTACTACTTACTTTATTTAGCTTATTCACTGTTCTTGGGCAACCATATGGCGGTGGAGAAAAGGTAATAATTAAACAAAATTCTCTAAAAGCGGCTCAGTGCACACCTCCTACCACAACGACCTATCTGGATTTGAATAATGTGCGGGCAATGGTGCATACTGCTGGAAATTTGTGGCAAGTTCCCAATCAAAATTATTCGCAGTATGAAATTCCAAAAAATTCTGGAATCATGGCATTATTTACAGCAGCACTTTGGTTAGGCGGAACGGATGTAAATAATCAATTGAAACTTGCTGCATTGCGTTATAGAACTGGTCAAGACTATTGGACTGGTCCTTTGTCAAAAGTGTTTGCAGAGACAACATATGAAAATTGCAGTAAATACGATAAACATTTTGTTACAACCCAAGATTTAGTGCGTGAATTCAATGCTTGGTTTCAAGCTGGTGTTGATGACGCTGCAAATGGTACTAGTACTCAAAATGAGTTGTTTCCAGAATATAAAATCCCAAATATCATCAAAGAATGGCCCGCACATGGCGATATTTCTCAAGGTCAAGATTATTATTTAGCACCTTTTTATGATAGAAATCAAGATGGAAATTACAATTACATGGATGGAGATTATCCATGGCATGACATTGAAAAATCCAAAGAGTGTAAAGTTGATAGAGCAGTTTCACTTTATGGTGATATAAATTATTGGTGGGTAATGAATGATAAAGGAAATATTCATACTGAAACAGGAGCTGATCCGATTGGAATGGAAATTCGTGCTCAAGCTTTTTCATTTGCTTCCAACGATGAAATCAACAATATGACTTTTTACAATTATGAATTGATTAATCGGGGAACTCAAACACTCTTTAACACCTACTTTGGATTTTTTACCGATGGAGCACTTGGTGATCCTTACGACGATTATGTTGGCTGTGATGTTAATCGTGGATTAGGTTATTATTATAATGGCGACAATCTTGATTCGGACAACTCTGGTTACAAAGGATATGGTGCTTCTCCTCCAGCTGTTGGAGTAGATTTTTTTGAAGGTCCATATCAAGATGATGATGGGATTGATAATGCTTATGGAATTGGGTACAATGAAGCGCTGAATGGTATTGGATTTGGTGATGGAGTAATTGACAACGAACGATTTGGAATGCGTCGATTTTTGTATTACTCAAACACCACCAATGGAGCTGATCCAAGTCAAACGGACCCAATCAATGCCGCCGATTACTATAGTTATTTAAGTGGCTTTTGGAAGGATGGTACTCCTTTTTATTATGGAGGAAGTGGTCATATATCCGACAATCAAGCGAATCCAAATATGCCTTGTCAATTTATGTTTCCAGGCGATACTGACCCTTTAGGCTGGGGAACTGGCGGTAATCCACAAGCACCATGGACAGAAGTAACTTCAAATAATGTTCCAAATGATAGACGATTCGTTGAATCTGCTGGGCCTTTTATCTTAAAACCAGGCGCTGTAAACAATATTACAGTTGGAGTTGTTTGGGCTCGAGCAACAAGTGGTGATCCATTTGCTTCTGTTTTAAAACTGCGACAAGCAGATGATAAGGCACAATCACTATTTGAAAATTGCTTTAAAGTGATGGATGGACCTCATGCCCCAGCTTTACATATTCAAGAATTAGAAAATGAGTTGATTCTCACCTTGTCCAATTCTTCCAACTCCAATAATTATAAAGAGCAATATGAAGAAAAAGATCCATTCATTGTAAGTGCGGATCCAAATGCTGATAAAACTTATCGTTTTCAAGGGTATCAAATCTTTCAGTTACAGAACAAACAAGTTTCATTATCGGATCTTGCTAACCCTGAAAAAGCGCGACTTGTAGCACAATGTGATATTGAAGATGGTATATCAAAAATCATTAATTTTGAATTTGACGAAGATTTAAGCGCGAGTATCCCTATCGAAAGAGTTGATGGTGACGACCAAGGTATTCGCCATAGTTTCAGCGTTAAAGCAGATTTATTTGCACAAGGAACTACCAAATTGGTCAATTTCAAAAGGTATTACTACATGGCAATTGCTTATGCCTACAATGATTTCAAGAATTACAATCCAAATGATCCTGCTGCACTTGATGGTCAGCAAAAACGCTATTTACCTTGCAGAAAAGCTGCCAGTGGTGAAGTAAAAGCGATTGAAGCGATTCCACACAATCCACTTCCAGAAGCTGGTGGAACATTGCATTATTTAGATTACGGTCAATCTCCTGAAATTACCCGTTTGGATGGTTATGGGAATGGAAATCATTCCTTAGAATTAACAGATGCATCAACGAGTAGTATTTTGCAAAATGGCTTTTTAAATAAATTAGTTTATGCAAGTAATGGTGGTCCTTTGCAAATAAAAGTTGTCGATCCTTTAAATGTTGCAGATGGCTATTTCGAATGTAAATTCAAAGACTACTCAAGTTCTTCAACAAACGGGGCGGATACATCCAGTTGGGTGATCTATAGGTATTCCTATGAAAACGGTCCGTTATTAGATTCTATGACTTCAGAATTAACTATTAAAAACAACAACGAACAAATTATAGCACAATGGGGAATTTCCGTTCAGATTCAACAAACAAATTATACGGGAATTGGTGCCCCATATGATAGGACAACAGAAATGATTGAAGCAACAATTGAATTTGCGGATTCCTCCAAACCATGGTTGAGTTTTGTGGAAGATAATAATGCTTTTTACCCGACAAATTGGATTCGTTCAGGAGATTATATTCCTAACACAGATCCTTTAGTAGATCCTTATGACTGTTTACCGAATGCTGCAAATTATCTTAATCCTTGTAATTATAAGGATGAAGTTGGTCTTGATGATGGTAAGAAATTTTCAGCGTTATTAAATGGTGGTATTGCTCCTCACCGTTTAGTTGGGTATCAAGGTGACTATATGCCCTTGGCTTATTTTAATGCAACAAATCCTGGCACTGCAAGAAATTACGCTTCTATCAGCTACGCACCAAGTGTTGATATTGTATTCACGAACGATAAATCAAAATGGACACGTTGCCCAGTGATAGAACTTGGTAGAGACATTACATTAAATGTTGGAGGCGCTGCGCCAGGTGGAATGCGAAAAAGTTTCAGTGTTAACCGCTATGGATTACCCGATGGAACTGGTACTGGAATGAGCTGGTTTCCTGGATATGCCATAGATTTGGAAACAGGAGCACGTTTATATATGGCATTTGGAGAAAATTCATTTTTAGGTTCAGAAAATGGTGCAGATATGATATGGAATCCATCGGCTAAACTTGTAAATTCAGTTGGTGAACCAGTTATGGGTGGAATGCATCCTGTTTATGTATACAGCAATAAAATTGCCGAAATTAATAATTTCATCTCTGGGTATAATTTCCCTGCGTACGTGCCAAACGAAGGGGAAAATGTTACAACAAATGCGTTATATCAAAAAATGTTGCAAGTTGAAGCAAATTCTTCTACAGCTAAAAGAGAACTTTACGGTAGTTTGACTTGGATTACATATCCCTTGTTGAAAAATGGTCAGCAATTGCTTTCAACTGATGTTCATATTCGTCTGCGCATCAATAAAGAATATAAAAATTATTCAGCAACGGGAACGAATAACGGAAAACCGATGTATTCTTGGAACATGGCGGCAGTTCGAACAACAACCAATAGTAATCAAGCGTTGATATATGCTTTGAAACTTATAAATGTTGTTCCAAATCCATATAATGCTTATTCGGAATATGAAACTGGAAAATTGGACACCCGAATTAAAATCACGAATCTACCAGAAAAATGTTTTATAAGAATTTACAATGTTCAAGGTAGACTTGTTAAATCATACGACAAGGATAGCCCTGTTACGTATCTAGATTGGAATTTAAATAATCATGCAAATATTGCTGTCGCTTCGGGGGTTTATTTAATTTATATAGATGTTCCTGGGATTGGAGAAAGAATATTAAAAGCGTTTGTTACAATGAGAACAGTTGACTTTCAGAATATGTAGTTTACAAAAGGTTAAAGGACCCTTCGACAAGCTCAGTGGCGTTGTTATTGATTAAAGTGGTATAGAAATTCTAAACGTTGTGCCAACATCCATTTGCGATTCGAGCACAAATACTTTCCCATGATGGTATTCTTTCACAATTCGTTTAACAAGCGATAAACCCAATCCCCAGCCTCGTTTTTTTGTTGAAAAGCCGGGTTGAAAAATCGTTTTAAGTTGTGTTGGATTAATCCCTTTCCCTGAATCCTTGATGTCGATATGTGCCCATTCAGGTGATTTGTGCACTGTGACAATTAGTCGTCCATCTCCCTCCATGGCATCAACAGCATTTTTACAAATATTTTCCACCACCCATTCCATCAATGGCGCATTGTGTAACGCAATAATTGGTTCATCCGAAATAAATTCAAATGTAACTTTTGTAGAAATTCTAGCTCTTAAATAATCGAGTACGCTTTTTACTGTAGCACTTAAATCACCTTCCGTTAATTTAGCGCCAGAACCAATTTTTGAAAAACGATCCGTTACTTTTTCCAAACGATCCAAATCTTTGTGCATCTCAATAGTTATCATTGGATCAATGTTTTGACCTTCTAACAATTGAGTCCATGCCATCAAAGACGAAAGCGGTGTTCCTAATTGGTGCGCCGTTTCCTTCGCCATTCCAGCCCAAACTTGGTTTTGCTCCGCTTTTCTAAACGTGCTGAAAATGAGATATCCAATCAAAATAAATAAACTGATAATAAAGAAAATTATGTAAGGGAAATACTGTAATTGCTTTAATTCGGGGCTGTCATCAAAGTACAAATAGTTCTTTTCCCCATTTTTAAAATCGATTAACAACGGTTCATTTTGAAGCTTTAATTCTGTAATTGTTTTCGCCAAATTAAAATCATTCAGTTTTTCCTTATCCAAATTACTTCCTACTACTTTATTTGTAACAGCGTCAACCAATAAAACAGGAACCAACCCTTCATTATTAATTAGCTCCTGATTAAATGAATTTACCAGTGCATTTCGATCCTTTTCTAACTTTACAATTTCTTTTGAATCATTGTAAACATATGTCATAAAAAGTCCTTCGTACACCTCAATCGTAAAAGATGGATTTACAGCTTTCCATTTATCAGAAAGAATTAAAAGCGAATCCTCAAAATGTTTAACTAATTCCAATGATGTTGCATTTGGATGCAATTTCCGCATTTCGGTTGTATCAAAATCCAAGTTGATGTGCCCTGAGATTTTGCGTTCGTTATCTAGTAAGATCACCGGAATGTCTTTGTTTTCGTTTATTATTTTTAATGGAAACGTATAATCCGGTATTTGATCGAGCGGTGTTGCTTTTGATAACTCTTTAGTTGCATCAATCCAAAGCGTAATTTCTTTGCGTTGCTTTATTCTTAATTGAGAGAAAGTTTGATCCGTTAACCGAACTAATTCCAATTTTTTCTTGATCGCATCGGCCCATTGTGTAGCTCTTTCGCGCTCACGGTCGCCCACTTTACTGACAATTTTATTGGAAATAAATAACGAAGCACCAATCATGACCAATGCAAAGATCAGGAGTACTATTTTCCACTTTTGTTTGTTCGAGTATAAATTCATCTTGTTAAGCGCTAAAATAACGAGAATTTGACACAAAGATTGTTTTGGTCAATAAATCCTTTGAATTAAAAATAAATGAATAGTTGAAATAAAGTACCTTTGAGCTTTTATTATTCTTATGAAACAATTTCTTTTAAAACCGCTTCATATCTTCCTCATCGGTATTTTATTAATTGGAATACCACTTTTTCTGCTGCCAATAAATTTATTTGACGGAGCAATAGTTTACAAATCTGGAATATCAACAATGGTTGAACCAAGACCGTTGAGTTTGCATTTTGTATCAGGTTTAGAATACGGGAAAAATTTACCTAAAGAAATTGCGGATTATTATTTGACACCAAAGGGTTATATTTTTGCAGCACTTTTTATTTTAGGGATCCCAGCTTTAATTGCTTATAGAATTAAAATTGGGCAAGAGAAAAAAAAGTCTAATTAAAACTAACATCACTTTTGTAACCAGTGTTACAGTTAATTTTAAAAACAGCCCGTACATTTGACGAAAATTAACACTTATGAGTTTTTTTGAAACGGTAGTTCACCTTTATAAAAATTACGCTAATTATCTTTGGAATACGATTACTCATCCATTTGAGTATGATAATTATTTCTACTATCTAATTTACGTTTCAATTGCTGTCTGGATTCTAGAAATAGCTTTACCATGGAGAAAAAAGCAAAGAATCATTAGAAAAGACTTTTGGCTAGATGCATTTTACATGTTTTTCAATTTTTACATTTTCAATCTTTTGATATTCGCAGCCCTTTCGTCTTTAAGTGCAAGATACTTTGGGAATTTTGTCAATTTGATCGGTATTCCAAAATCAGGGATTATTGATCTTTCTGGTCTTTCATTATGGATACAATTTCCGATTTTTTTCCTGCTGGCAGATTTTGTTCAGTGGTCTATTCATGTGACTCTGCACAAATTCCCTATGCTATGGAAATTTCATAAAGTACATCATTCTGTTACTGAAATGGGATTTGCGGCGCATCTACGTTATCACTGGATGGAAACCATTATTTACAGAATAGGGTTATTCGCATTCATGTCATGGCTACTGAATTTTAAATTGGAATATACGTTCTTTTTACATGCCTTCACTATATTAATTGGACATTTAAATCATGCGAATATTGCATTGGATTATGGCCCATTAAAATATATTCTCAACAATCCGAAAATGCATATTTGGCATCATGCGAAAGAAATACCGAAGGAACATCCTAATGGAATGAACTTCGGAATAACGTTAAGTATTTGGGATTATCTGTTTAAAACAAATTATATTCCACATGATGGTCGCGACATTAAACTTGGATTCGACGGAATTGAAAAATATCCTAAAAGTTTCATTGATTTACAAGTAGAGCCATTCAAAGAATGAGACTACAATAGTTCAAATTACACCTAATTTTTAGTTTCAAATTCAACTAATGAAAGAAAAAAATCTTTTCCAATTTTCTCTTATAGCATCCTTAACTCTTGGTTTAGCGCCCTTTTTTCCGCATGCACATATTTGGAAACAATTGATGAATATTTATCACAGTCGTCCAATGGCTGGTATGGATTGGTTCGATCTTGTTATGCATGGAACCCCATGGGTTTTGCTTATTATCCTAGGAGTTCGAAAATTAATTGGAAAAGCGACTTGGTAGTCTCAAAAAAGTTGCAAGTTACAAGTTGGGTTGGAATTCAACATCTCGTATTGGTTCAAAAACTAGCAATTGGTAACTTGCAACTAATAACTATTAACCAACCAACAACGTTCTCATATTCACTTTCTCATCAATAATTCTATAAAGATCCGAAATTGCAACACGATCCTGTAACATGGTGTCACGATCACGAATTGTTACAGTATTATCTTCCATTGTTTGATGATCGATCATAACACAATATGGCGTTCCAATAGCATCTTGACGACGGTATCTTTTTCCTGGTGAATCTTTTTCGTCGTATTGACAATTGTAATCAAATTTCAATAGATTTAAAACTTCTTCTGCTTTTTCAGGTAAACCATCTTTTTTCGTTAATGGCATTACAGCAACTTTATAAGGAGCTAAAGCTGGTGGCAAACTCAAAACGGAGCGTTCAGAACCATCTTCTAAGGTTTCATTTTTATGAGAAGCACTTAATATTGATAAAAACATTCTGTCCAATCCTACAGACGTTTCTACAACATAAGGAACATAGTTTTGATTCAATTCAGGGTCAAAATACTGTAATTTTTTACCTGAAAACTGTTCGTGTTGTTTTAAATCGAAATCTGTTCTTGAGTGAATTCCTTCCAATTCTTTGAATCCCATTGGAAAATTGAATTCGATATCAGCAGCAGCATTTGCGTAATGAGCTAATTTTATATGGTCATGAAAACGGTAATTAGTATCTCCTAATCCTAACGCTTTGTGCCATTTGATTCGAGCTTCTTTCCAGTATTCATACCATTTCATTTCTTCACCTGGACGAACAAAAAATTGCATTTCCATTTGTTCAAATTCACGCATTCTGAAGATAAACTGACGTGCAACGATTTCATTTCTAAATGCTTTACCAATTTGTGCAATTCCAAAAGGAATCTTCATACGTCCAGATTTTTGAACGTTTAAGAAATTGACAAAAATACCTTGAGCCGTCTCTGGTCGCAAATAAATCGTTGATGCATCGCCTGCCACAGAACCTAATTCTGTAGAAAACATTAAATTGAATTGACGCACTTCTGTCCAATTTCTTGAACCTGATACTGGGCAAACAATTTCCAAATCAACAATTAAATTATAAAGTCCTTCCAAATCATTGTTTCCTAAAGTATCACGCATGCGATCTTCAATCTCATTGATTTTCTCTTTATTTCGCAATACATTTGGATTCGTTGAACGAAATTCTGTTTCATTGAAATCGTCACCAAAACGTTTTAATCCTTTCTCAACTTCTTTGTCAATCTTTTGACGGATTTTTTCAATATGATCTTCGAGTAAAACATCAGCGCGGTAACGCTTTTTAGAATCTTTATTATCAATCAAAGGATCATTGAATGCATCTACATGTCCAGAAGCTTTCCAAATAGTTGGGTGCATAAAAATTGCTGAATCGATTCCAACAATATTATCATTCATTTGCACCATTGATTTCCACCAATATGCTTTTATGTTATTTTTTAATTCAGAACCTAGTTGCCCATAATCATATGTTGCTGCAAGTCCGTCATATATTTCTGAAGAAGGGAATACAAATCCGTATTCTTTCGCGTGGGAGATAACTTCCTTTAATTTGTCTTCTTTAATTTCCATGGGGCAAATGTAATTACAAGTTGCAAAAATTACTAATTACAAGTTGCTAATTGCTTGTTAAAAAAAATACTAGTTGCTAATTACAAGTTGAAAAAAGTTGCGAGTTGCTAATTACAAGTTGGTTGGGAATACAACAAATCGTATTATTCAAAAACTAGCAACTTGCAACTTGCAACTAATAACTTGTATTGGTTCAAAAACTAGCAACTTGTAACTCGCAACTAATAACTTGTACCTCGCAACTAAATAACTATTTCAATATCTGCTCAATATAATTCAATACTTTTTCTTGACCGAAAGCAGATGTAGCAGAAGTAGTAAATATCGGAGGTAAAGCATCCCAATATTTCAACATTTCTTTCTTGTATTTCATTAAATTTTTTGCAAGAGCGGATGATGACAATTTATCGATTTTCGTGAAAACCATTGAGAAAGGAATCTGCTTTTCTCCGCACCAATTCATGAATTCTAAGTCTATTTGCTGCGGTTCTAAACGAGAATCCAACAAAACAAAAACATTCAATAATGGAACTCGTTGGGTTAAATATTCAGAAATAAATTTCTCCCATTGAGCACGCGATTGTTTTGAAGCCTTTGCATAACCATATCCAGGTAAATCGACCAAATACCATTCTTTGTTTATAATAAAATGATTGATAAGCTGTGTTTTTCCTGGTCTTCCAGATGTTTTTGCAAGATTTTTATTTCCAACAAGCATGTTAATCAACGAAGATTTTCCCACATTCGAACGGCCGATAAATGCAAATTCAGGCATTCCATCAGTTGGACATAATTTGTGATCTGTATTAGAGACTACGAAAGCTGCTTCTTTGATTTTCATTGAATTATTTTTTTGCAAATATACAGTTTAGTTGTTAAATAATCTCTGAATTTAGCACCTGATCAATGGTCTGAGATACACGCTTTAATTTTAACATATATTTTTAATATTCTCTTGTCATTTGAATTATCTTTGAAGCAATTCAATTTGAACGTAATGAAAAATTTAGCACTTGTTATTTCTTCCGCTTTGATTCTAGGCTCTTGTAATTCGGAACCAAAAGTAATTCATCTTAGGACTGAAAAAGGCCATAATGAAACGAGTGCTAAAGTCATTGCTAATCGAATTTTATCAATTGAAATTGAAGGCATGACCTGCGAAATGGGATGCGGTGGAAGTATTCGTAAAGAATTAAAAGCAACCAAAGGAGTTGCACGCGTTCAATTCATCGATTTTGATGAAAATAAAAAGATTCAAAAAGCTGAAATTTCTTTTGATACAAATATCATTACTGCTGATGAAATGGTAAGAATAATTACTACTATGAATGAGAAACAATTCAAGGTTGGGAAAATGAATTCTGAAGCAATTGTTTCGTCAAGTTTTAATTCAACAGACAAGACATACAATTCTCAAGAAGAAATAGAGACAATTGAAGTTTCAGAAACAAGAATTGCAATTCCTAATTTGATTGATATTTTAGTTGGAATAGTCCAATAATTCTACATTTATTTAAATCACATCTATTTTTTTAATTGAATGAATTTACATTTCCGTGAACTTGGCGCTGGTCAACCAATGATTATTCTCCATGGCTTGTTTGGCTTTTCTGACAATTGGCAAACACATGCCAAGAAATTCGCAGAATACTATCGTGTGATTCTTGTTGATTTGCGCAATCACGGTCATTCAGATTGGAGTGATGAATTTTCCTATGATTTAATGGTTGAAGATCTAAAAGAATTATGTGATGATCACAACTTGAAAAACATTCTCTTAATAGGCCATTCCATGGGAGGGAAAGTAGCTATGCTTTTTGCACAAAAACATAAAATATATTTAGAGAAATTAATTGTTGTAGATATTGGTGTTAAAGCATACCCAATGCACCACCAACATATCCTTGCCGGAATGCATGCAATTGATTTGAATAAAATCAAACTTCGCAGTGAAGCAGAAGACATTTTAAAGCTATTTATAGACTCCGATGGTGTTCGTCAATTTCTTTTAAAGAATTTATATTGGAAAGGGAAAGGTCAATTGGCTTGGAGAATGAATTTAAGCGTTCTAGAGCGAGAAATGGAGAATGTCTTATCGGCACTTCCAGAAAAAGAAGTTATGCTTCCTACCCTATTCATTCGCGGTGAACTTTCAAATTACATTCTTGATGAAGATATCGAACAACTTGAGGACCAATTTCCGGATTCTGAGATTGTAACAATTAAAAATGCTGGTCATTGGGTACATGCTGAGGCTCCTGAGGCATTTGTTGATGCGGTTTTGGGTTTTTGTTTACGCTAGTTCTCGATACGTCCACCGTCAGTTCGAGTAGGGCTCTGCCCGTATCGAGAACAAGGTGGTCTACTCGAACTGACGCGTAAACAAAACAAATCATAGGAATCACCTCTATTTCGGGAAGGAAAACTAATTTTAATAAGACCGCTGTGTTCTCGATACGGCTATCGCCTACTCGAACTGACAGCGGGTGCAGCAACATTTCACTCAATCGAGTTCAAAGAAGCGTCAGTTCGAGTAGGGAGCGCAACTGCTCACTCAATCGAGTTCTAAGAAGCGTCAGTTCGAGTAGGGAGCTTAGCGGACGTATCGAGAACACGCTTCTTTTTCGCTAAATTTGGTAAATCCTCATACCTTCCTTCTATTAAAGCAAGTTTCTTGGCTTGTGCCCATTTTTTAATTTGTTTTTCCTTTTTAATAGCAGTTAAAGGACCATAGATCTCAGTATAATAAACTAATTCTAATGGAAGCCTACGAGCAGAATATGAATTTTCATGAAGTGCTGATTCGTGTTCTTTGAATCTACGATTTAGATTATTTGTTACTCCTGTGTAAAAGGTCCCATCGCTGCATTTGAGTATGTAAACATACATTAGTTTCATTGTGATAATTTAGATTTACTTGAAGATAAGTAAAAAACATGTTCTCGATACATTAACTGTCAGTTCGAGCAGGGAGCGCTGCCTTCCAAAGGGGGAAATAAAAAAAAGCAGAATTGTTTCCAATTCTGCTCTTCAAAAATCATTTGAATTTTCTTATGAATTCAATGCTTCTGCACCACCAACGATTTCTAAAATTTCGTTTGTAATTGCTGCTTGACGCGCTTTATTATAACTCAATTTAAGCGCTTTTTGCATTTCTTGTGCGTTATCAGTTGCTTTGTGCATAGCTGTCATTCGAGCTCCATGTTCAGAAGCATTTGAATCTAATAATCCTTTAAATAATTGTACTTTCAACGATTTAGGAATTAAATCAAGTACTATTTCCTCTTTTGATGGCTCAAAAATATAATCTCCATTTGATACAGTATCCTCTGTAACTTTTGAAACAATTGGTAATAATTGTTCTGTTGTTACAATTTGAGTTGCTGCATTGACAAACTTATTATAAACAACTATTACTTTATCAAATTCTTTAGATGTAAACCGATTCATTGCATCAACAGCGATGATTGAACTATTGTCAAACGTCAACTGATTAAAGATATCCTCTACTGGAGCAATCACATCATTGATATAATAGGAATCAGATCTTTTATATGCGTCTTTAATTTTCTTACCAAGACAAATTACATGTGAATTTGCTCCTTTAAATTCTTCGTTCACTAAATGATTTACGTGTTTAATAATATTGTTGTTAAATCCCCCACACAAACCACGGTTAGAAGTAATCCCAATAATTAATACGTTTTTAATTTCTCTTTCTTCAGAAAAAGCATTTTCTGATAGATCAAGAGTAGCACTTAAATTACCAAGAATTTCTTGCAATTTCTCAGAATAAGGGCGCATTTTTACAATTGCATCCTGCGCTCTTTTCAACTTTGCAGCAGAAACCATCTTCATTGCTGAAGTGATTTGCATAGTTGAACCAACTGAAGTAATTCTATTACGTATTTCTTTTAAACTTGCCATCCTTTAATTCGGGATTCAGGATTTGTGATTCAGAATTAAATCCTGAATCACAAATTCCAAATTATTTAATATTTATCAGCTAATTCTTTTGCTACTTTCGTCAAAGTATCCGTAATCTCGTCTGTATATTTACCAGCTTTTAATGCTACTAGTACATCAGAATGTTTCGCTTCCAAGAAGTTCAAATATTCAGTTTCGAATTCTTTAATTTTATTAATTGGAACTTTTTGCATCAATCCTTTTGTTCCAACATATATAATTGCAATTTGCTTTTCAACTGGGTAAGGATCTCCTTCACGTTGCTTTAAAATCTCAACGTTACGAGCACCTTTATCCAATACTGATTTAGTTGCATTATCCAAATCTGAACCGAACTTAGCAAAAGCTTCTAATTCTCTGTATTGTGCTTGGTCCAATTTT
>CANNKP010000005.1 GCA_947505255.1 Flavobacteriales bacterium | reverse complement strand
TGAGAAATACCTGACCAAACTTCCTAAAAGTTTGCAAGATTCACTGAAAATTGCTCCTGAATCGACAGTTATAGTAGATTTCAATTCTTCAGATGTAGATACGACATACGTTTACAAAAACAAAACAGTGCAAATCTATAGCGGACTGCAAAAATCAGATGGATTATTAGAAACATGTAAAACCAGTCTTTTTGATCTGATTTTACCTTTGATGGCTTATCTCGCTTTTTTCTGTGGAATCATGCAGTTACTTATTGATTCAGGAGCGACTGAACGTTTAGCGCGAAGATTGAGCCCTTTCTTCATGAAAGTTTTTCCTTCCATTCCAAAAGGACATGAATCAATTTCCTACATGACGTTAAATTTCTCAGCCAATTTACTTGGTTTGGATTCCGCGGCAACTCCTTTTGGATTAAAGGCGATGCAAAGTTTGCAAGAAATAAATCCTGAAAAAGAAAAAGCAAGTGATGCCCAAATCATGTTCATGTGCCTTCACGCTGCTGGTTTGACGTTGATTCCAACTTCTATTATTGGTTATCGCGCTGCGCAAGATGCTGCAAATCCTGCTGATGTAATGCTGCCTTGCATTATCACTTCATTTATTGGAACTATTGCTGCATTTTTAATTGTAGGAATTAGACAACGTATCAATTTCAAAAGTGCAACGTTATTGGTTGCTTTGTTTTCAATAATTGCAGGAATTGTAGGTTTGCTTTTCTATGTGAGTAGTTTAGATTTGATTGGAAAGAATTATTTCACAAGTAATTTTTCAAGTTTCCTCCTTTTAGCTATTATTGGTTTCACATTGCTTTTCTCCTTTAAAAACGAGAAAAAATTCAAAGAAAAGGAAACAACTATTTTCGATGCGTTCGTTGTTGGCGCAAGAAACGGGTTAAATACAGCGGTTGCAATTTTCCCATATGTTTTGGGAATGCTCGTTGCTATTTCACTTTTCAGAAACAGTGGTCTTTTTGAAGTAATTAGTAGTTGGATTTCCAAAGGGTTTTATATGGTTGGTGTATCCAAAGAAATTACTGATTCTTTACCTGTTGCTATGCTGCGACCATTTAGTTCTAGTGGATCTCGAGGTTTTATGATTGATTCCATGCAAACATTTGGTCCTGATTCTTTGACAGGTAGATTGAGTTGTATTTTCCAATGTAGCGCAGAAACGACGTTTTATGTAATTGCAGTTTATTTTGGGTCAATAAATGTTCGAAATACACGTTATACGTTGGGCACCATGTTATTGGTAGATTTAATCTGTATTATAACAGCAATTCTGGTTGCCTTGTGGTTCTTTTAAATAAACAATAAAAGATGTTCAGCTGGTTCAAAAAAAAGGGAAAAGCCAATCCAAAACAGGCAAATGAGGTTACTAAAATGACCGTCTACCCGATTGATTATCCACCAAAAATCATTTTAGCGTGGGCAAAAGCAATTGAAGGAAATGAAGAAATCCTTTTTTGGTTGCGTGATAATGGCTACGACGAATTAGTAATGGCAACTTACGCAATTTCCCTTAAACAAGAAGCGCGAAATTGGTTAACAGCTAATGGATATCCACATTTAATGGCAATGATCAATGCTGCAGAAGGCAATGAAATGGCACAGAAATGGCTTTTGGCTCATGGATTTGAAATGTTATATCACATGGCAATGGCCATTGAAGACGAAGAAGAAAGTTGGGTTTGGTTAGGTAATAATGTAACTGCGGACATGTTTCTATTGACCAAAACCATCAAAAAAATAAAAGATCAAATCGAGGAAAGTCACAACGATGTTCATACTTTCAGAAAAGATTAAAGTATCAATTTACTTTAAAATTTGCAGCTAATTTTCTTGAAATTTTTGTTGTTTTTTCTTCTACTATGCAAATAACACTTAAAACTTGTCCTTCTGAACTTTTCTTCAACGCTAAAATAACTTCATCTGTAAAATTCTCGCCTTTTCCAGAATAAGTTGATTCTCCAATTAAAACTTCCCAAGAGAGAATTTCCAACGCTATTTTTAAAGAAATTTCAGAAGGAAATCCTACAGATAATTTTAAATTTTCTTTATTGATACTTTCACCATTTGATTGATTTCCTATAAAAATTTCACACGTTGGTAAACGAGAAATTTGAAAATTCTCTTCTTTTAATAAAACATCTTTTTTATCACGAATTTGTAATTGAGCATTCTTAAATCCATTATTAGGTTTAATATTGAAAACCAAATGATCATTATTACTATCCTCTATTTTCTCTAATTGGCAATTTACACAAGAAACAACCAGATCTTTGGCATCCATTCCAATTGCTGGTAAAATAGTAAAAGTGTTTACAAAACCAAGATATATAGCATATGGAGATTCTCTATCATCAAAATGAATTGTTTGAGCCGAACAGAAAATTGGAAATGTGAAACTAAGAATTACGACTATTTTTTTCATGACGTTGATTATTAAGTAAATATTAAATCAATACTTGACTAAACTTCGGTAATATTTTTGTTCTTTCCTAATTTATTTTGATCGTGGAAAAATAGTATTAATGCATCCTTTAAACGTTCCTTATTTGAACGAATTCAAAAACTAAATGTATAGCTCTAAGTTCAATGAATAACAATAAAAAATATCCTACTTATGAAAAATCTGATACTCATTTGTTTTATATCCGCAGCCGAACTAGTTGTTGCTCAAGCTAATTTCCAGGGAAATGTTTATGAAATGAAATCCAAAAACTCACTCAACAATGTAAAATTGATGGTGGTTGAAGAAAGTGATACGACCTATGTTGTTCCGGATGAAAAAGGCAACTTCGATTTCAAAACTAAGCCTGGTCGTGTAAAAGTATTCGCTATTGCAGATGGTTATATATCTGAATTAAACTCTGTTAATGCTGGTGATGGTTCTAAAAATGTCTTGAATATTGGATTAGTTGAGGAGAAAATGATAGCTGAAATGGAAGTTCGAGGTGCTCGAAGTCATGTATCCAAATCAGTTAGTGTCCTAGATAGTCACAGTGAATTAAGCGAAATCACTATTCGTAGTGGAGGAAGTGAAACAGCTACCTATTCTTGGAGAACCGATTCTGTTGAAAGTTTAAAAGATGATATTGGTGATCTTGGTGGAGGAACAAACACACTAAAAGTAGGCGTTTTAACAGCTGGAGAAGTAAATGATTTTGCAAAATGGGGATTGTGGAACGATTTAAATAAGAACGAATTTGCTGCCTATTCAGGAATTTGGAAAAGCAATAAAAAAGAACGGTTTTGTATTCAATTGACTTTGCCTTCTGGTATGCCAGTAATTGATGCTGAAGTTCAATTAACAGATGCTTCTGGCGCTATAATTTGGAGCGCAAGAACAGATAATACTGGAAAAGCGGAATTATGGGACGCTAATTTTGATCAAGCTAATTTGAATAAATATGCCATAAACACGACAAAAGGAGATTTCAACGCATCGTTTAAAAATCTTCATTCATTTTCTAAAGGAGTAAATAGTTTTAAGATTGATATTCCATGCACTGTATCTGATCAACTTGATATTGCTTTTGTTGTTGATGCAACTGGAAGTATGGGTGATGAAATCAATTATTTAAAAATGGATTTAGATAATGTAATTTCTTCAATTGCAGACGAGAACAAAAATATCAATGTTCGAATGGCAAGTGTTTTTTATCGAGATAATGGAGATGAATATGTGACAGTTGAATCGCCTTTTAGCTCAAGTATTGATTTAGTAAAAAGTTTTATCAATGCGAATGAAGCTGGAGGTGGAGGAGATTACCCTGAAGCAGCTGATGAAGCTTTGATGGCTGCATTGAAGAATTTAAACTGGAGCACTTCGGCAAGAGCGCGAATTTTATTCTGGGTATTGGATGCTCCTCCACATAAAGGAGAAGAAAACTTGCAACGTTTAATGGAAGTTTCTCAGTTAGCTGCTAAAATGGGTATTCGAATTATTCCTGTAGGCTGTTCAGGAATTGATAAATCAACCGAATTTTTATGCCGGTCAATTGCACTTGCAACGAACGGAACATATACGTTTTTAACGAATCACAGTGGAGTTGGCGGCACGCATATTGAACCAAGCACAGATGGATATAAAGTTGAGTCATTTAGAGAAATTTTAGTTCGTATTGCACGTTTAATGAGTATTACACCAGATTGTGATGAATTTATTTCTCCTGAACAAATTGTTCAAATTGACACAAATCTTTTAATGATTAATCCATATGGAATTAGAGACACATTGCATGCTAATCAACCTTTAGACACCAATAGAATTGATCCTTCCTTGGAAATTCAAGTGTTGCTCTACCCTAATCCAACGAATGGGATATTCCATATCAGAAATACAAAAGAAATTACTGAAGTTTTTATTGCTGATGTAAATGGAAAAATATTGGAGCAAGTTGTACTAGACTCGGATAAAGAAACGACTTGTGACATTGGGAGATACAGCAACGGTGTTTATTTTGTGAAATATTTCAATGGTCAACGTTGGTGTTGTTCACGCGTAGTAATGCAACAGCAAAATAATTAATTAACATAGATTTATTTGAGCAAAGAAAAAGTCATCGGTCAATTGACGGATGGCTTTTTCGATTTTTAACCTCATTTTAGTTCTTGAACAACTTCAATGATAAGGCTAATGTTTCTTTCAACTTTGTTCTATCTACAATGTAATCTAGAAATCCATGCTCGAGAACAAATTCAGATGTTTGAAAACCTTCTGGCAAATCTCTACCGATTGTTTCTTTTACTACTCTTGGTCCTGCAAATGCAATTAAAGCATCTGGTTCAGCAATATTAATATCTCCTAACATTGCAAAAGATGCAGTAACCCCTCCAGTTGTTGGGTCTGTCAAAAATGAGATATAAGGCAACTTATGTTCAGCTAATTGACCTAGTTTACCAGAAACTTTCGCCATTTGCATCAATGAATAACCTGCCTCCATCATTCTAGCTCCACCTGATTTAGAAATAATCATAAACGGCGCTTTGATTTTAATTGCTTCATCGATTGCACGAGCAATCTTTTCTCCCATAACAGAACCCATTGAACCACCGATAAAGGAAAAATCCATTGCAGCTACAACAAATTCATTACCGTCCAATTCACCTTTTGCTGTTCTAATAGCATCAAATAAACCAGTATTTTTCTGAGTTGCTTTTACTCGATCAACGTATTTCTTGGTGTCTTCAAAATGCAATGGATCACCTGAAGTTAATTTTTTGTCAAGTTCAGTGTATTTTCCTCCATCAAATAAAATATGAAAATATTCTTCAGAACCAATACGCTCATGATGTGAACATCGATCGCAAACAAAAGAATTCTTCAATAAATCATCTGCAGTGAATAATGTCTTACAATTAGAACATTTAGACCACAAACCTTCAGGGGTTTCTTTTTTCTCTTTTGTCGAAGTTGTAATCCCTTCTTTTTTTCTATTAAACCAACTACTCATAGTGTATTAATTTGGAATTTAAGATTCAAAAAAATTGAATACTTATAATGTGTTAATGTTATTTAAATCTTCGAACGCTTGCACAAGTCTATCGATAAATGTGACCTCACCTTCACGCAACCATTTTCGCGGATCATAATACTTTTTGTTTGGCTTATCATCACCTTCTGGATTTCCAATTTGACTTCTCAGATAATCAATTTTGTTTACCATGTAATCGCGAATTCCTTCCGTAAATGCAAATTGTAAATCGGTATCAATATTCATTTTGATGACACCATATCCAATTGCTTCACGAATCTCCTCTAAAGTTGAACCTGAACCGCCATGAAAAACAAAATCTACTGGATTAAGACCCGTATTAAATTTCTCTTGAACATAATTTTGAGAATTCAATAAAATTTTTGGAGTCAACTTAACGTTTCCAGGCTTATAAACTCCATGAACATTTCCAAAAGCGGCCGCAATAGTGAATTTGTCAGAAACTTTCATAAGTTCTTCATACGCATAAGCAACCTCGTGTGGCTGTGTATATAGCTTAGAACTGTCAACATCGGAATTATCAACTCCATCCTCTTCACCTCCAGTAATTCCTAATTCAATTTCTAAAGTCATACCCATTTTACTCATGCGAGCAAGGTACTTTTTACAGATTTCAATATTCTCTTCTATCGGTTCTTCAGATAAATCCAACATGTGAGAGCTATACAAAGGTTTTCCTGTTTCCTTAAAAAACACTTCACTTGCATCTAATAAACCATCAATCCAAGGAAGTAAATTTTTCGCACAATGATCAGTGTGCAAAATAACAGTTGCACCATAAGCTTCTGCCAACGTGTGGATATGCTTTGCTCCTGCTATTCCTCCTGCAATCGCCGCTTTTTCATCAACATTAGACAAACCTTTTCCAGCATTGAAATGTGCTCCTCCATTGGAAAATTGAATAATTACTGGTGCATTGACCTTTGCAGCGGTTTCTAGAACAGCATTTATCGTGCATGACCCAGTAACATTCACTGCTGGCAAGGCAAAACCTTTTTCCTTGGCGTATTTAAATATCTTTTGAACTTCGTCGCCTGTAGCTACTCCTGGTTTAATCGAATGATTCATATTTCACGTTTTCAGTATGCGAAAGTACTATTTTATAGCTTTAAAACATAAATAATATGTGTTCTTTTTTGAATAAAATAATTACAATTTCATATCAATATACAATAATAAATTGCTTAGAATTAGTAAATTTGTATGCTTGTATAGCATTATTTCGAAGTCAAAATCATCAATTTTAAAAATGATATTTCCATGAGTTATTTGGATGAATTAAACATTAGTCAGCGAGAAGCAGTTGAGTCTATATATGGCCCTACCATGGTTATCGCAGGCGCGGGGTCCGGTAAAACGCGTGTTTTAACATTTCGAATAGCATATATGATGGAACAAGGAATTGATCCATTTAACATCATGGCTCTGACTTTTACCAATAAAGCTGCCAAGGAAATGTCTGAAAGAATTGGCAAAATTGTAAGTTCTTCAGAAGCGAAAAATATTACAATGGGTACTTTTCACTCTGTTTTTTCGAGAATCTTACGTTACAATGCTGATCGACTTGGGTACCCAACAAACTTTACAATTTACGATACGCAAGATTCAAAAAGTCTTTTAAAAGATATCATCAAAGAACTAAATTTAGATGATAAAATTTATAAAACAGGCATGGTTTTGAACCGCATTTCATCAGCGAAAAACAATTTAATTTCTGCAGATGCTTATGCGCAAAACAATGATATTATAAATGAAGATGCTCAATCAAGAAGACCTGAATTGGCTCAAATCTATAAAGCTTATGTAACAAGATGTTTTAAAGCTGGAGCAATGGATTTTGATGATTTATTGTTTCAGACAAATGTCTTGTTGAGAGATTTTCCTGATGTATTACATTATTATCAACAAAAATTCAAATACATATTAGTCGATGAGTACCAAGATACGAACTATGCACAGTACTTAATTGTGAAGAAACTTGCCGCAGTATATGAAAACATTTGTGTTGTTGGTGATGATGCACAAAGTATTTATTCTTTCCGGGGAGCAAATATTCAGAACATTTTAAACTTCAGAAAAGATTACGCTGATTTCAAATTATTCAAACTAGAACAAAATTATAGAAGCACGAAGAACATTGTTGATGCTGCAAATAGTATTATTGCTAAAAACGAAGATCAAATAAAAAAGAATGTTTGGACTTCCAATGAAGAAGGTTCTAAAATCTCTGTTATTCGCACATTAACTGATAACGAGGAAGGACGTGTAATAACCAACAAAATATTTGACATCAAACAAAGTACTGCTTCATCTTATAATGATTTTGCAATTCTCTACCGCACAAATAAACAATCACGTTCTTTTGAAGAGGCATTAAGAAAATTAAACATTCCATATAAAATTTATGGTGGACTTTCTTTTTATCAGCGAAAAGAGATAAAAGATCTTTTATCGTATTTCAGACTGACGACCAATCCAAGAGATGAGGAAGCCTTGAAACGAGTTATCAATTATCCGCGGAGAGGAATTGGTAAAACTTCCATCGAAAATATCATTATCGCTTCAAACAATTATGGGGTAAGTATTTGGGATGTTATTTCAGATTTGCAACAATATCCCGTTTCCCTCAATGCAGGAACAAAAACTAAGTTGTATGAATTTACGACAATGGTTAAAAGTTTTACAGCACAACTTGAGAAAATGAATGCGTATGAATTAGCGCAACACATCGCTAAATCTTCTGGTATTTTAAAAGAATTATACGGTGAAAAAGATAAAGGTCCTGAGGAAGTTGAACGTTATCAAAATATTGAAGCTTTATTAGCAGGTATTAAGGAGTTTACAGTGAATCAAGAAGAAGATGCTAATCAATCACTTTCTGAATTCATGATTGACGTAGCGCTTTTAACGGATGCGGATGATGATAAAGGAGATGAGAAAAACCACATTACATTGATGACAATTCACTCCAGTAAAGGATTAGAATTTCCACATGTGTTTTTAGTTGGATTGGAAGAGAATTTATTTCCTTCTCAAATGGCTTTAAATTCAAGAACGGAGCTAGAGGAGGAAAGACGTTTATTTTATGTCGCTGTGACTCGAGCGAAAGATACATGTTCCTTGTCTTTTGCTACATCGCGTTTTATTTGGGGGAATTTGGTCTCTTCAGAGCAAAGCAGGTTCATTGATGAAATTGACCAACAATATTTGAATTTTGAAACGCCTCAAAGAGGAACAGGCAAATCGTTGTCTGGGCGTTCAATGAATTATGACCAACCTTTTACTGGAGGATTGAATAAGCCAATTAGTTCGCCAGGTGGCTCTTTTAAATCAATCAATTCTGTTGGTAGCTCACCAGAAAAACAAGATGCAACAGCAGATTTAAAAGTTGGATATAACGTGATGCATGATCGTTTTGGCAAAGGAAAAGTAACTAAAATGGAAGGTGAAGGCGCAGATAAAAAAGCAACTATTTTCTTTCCGCATCATGGTGCAAAAACGGTACTTCTTCGTTTTGCGAATCTTACCGTTTTAGATGAGTGAAAAATGAAATTTTAGAACGGATAACCTATGCCAAAGTGAATATTTGGTGTAAAAGGTTTGGGTAAATAATCTTTATAATTAACGCCTAAAACAGCCAATCCCTCGGCATAATATGCGTCTCTTTTTTGGAAAATCCATCTACTTCCTGCTGGCAATGCTGGATTAGTAATTGGTAGCCCTAAATCTAATCTAATAATAAAGAAATCAAGATCTAATCTTAATCCAACTCCACTGGAAAGAGCTATTTGCTTGTACCAATTATTGGATATTTGACCACCAATTCTATTAACATCTTCTTTAATTGTCCACACATTTCCAGCATCCATAAAAATTGCTCCTTTTAATAAAGAACCCATATTAAATCTATACTCGACAGTTGACCCAATTCTTAAATCTCCAATTTGAGTTGCAGTTCTATTTGTGTCAAGATAATATTTATATGCACCAGGACCTAGAGCTCTAGCACGCCATCCTCTATTGTCATTTGCTCCACCAGCAAAGAAGCTATAATCATAAGGCATCGAAGTTCTCGAGTTCCCATAAGGTAATCCACCACCAATTAATAATCGCCCATGAATACTGCTTTTTTTACCCAATTGATTTGACGCTATTATTTCATTGTCAAGTCTAGCAAATTGCGCATACCCTACTCCAAAAAAAGCTTTTTGACCATTTGCCAGTGTATCTTGATTTTTTTTAAATAGCGACAACGTATTTCCTGCTGGATCAAAACTTGAATTCATGTAAATAAAGAAATTCGGTTTTTTGTCGTCTTTGTCTTTGTTGTTGTATTCAAAAGTTAATTTCCAATCTTGCCAAACGAATTGATTGCTATACGTGTTTATCAAAAACAGATCGTTTATTGCATCTAATTTTGCTTGGAAGTCCGGCTGATTTTCAATACGAACAAATTTCACTACCGACATTCCTGGAAGACCAACTTGAAAAATCTGAGTTTTTGAAACATAGAATTTCCATAAATAATTCAATTGTAGAATCTGTCTCTTAAAATCATTTCTTGATTGAAAATTATAAGCGGCTGACATAATTGTTCGAGGTCGTTGTCGTTTAGATAGTGTCGTTACTTTTGTTGGAAATAATCCAGGGATATCTAATTTCAAGCTTGGCCCTATTTCAAAGGTATTAAAACTTCGACCTGCCGTTTCTATCTTATCACCGCTTAATGTTTCATCAAATACTGGAGGCTGAGATTCAAAACCACCGCTTAATGAAAATATCAATTTCTGAGCTCCTCCGAATAAATTTTTATTCGTGTAGTTTATAGAAGCAGCTACTCCCAAGAAACCATTTGAAGTGGTTGCTCGTGGCTCAAAACTATAACTCTTTTTTTGAGAAGGAACCAAATAATAATGAACATCAATTAAATTGGTGCCAGGGATTTCTACCAAAACAGGTTTAATTACTTTAAAAAGTCCTAATTGCATTAATCGCGTATAGGTTCTTTCTAAATAGTATTCTTTATAATAATTATCATGTTCTAAATAATTCTGAATTTCAATTACACCAGGATCAATCTCGAGTTTGCCATTATATAAAAAAGTTGCAATTCTGTAGGGATCTAATTCTTCAGAATTTTTCTTCTTCATTTCTGCATATAAAAAAGTATCTATTGTTCGAATGAATTGTTGATCAAGAAGTGTTAACCCCATATTTTCAACCGTTTTTTTGAAGTTTGCTTTGAAATAAGTTGAATCAGAAATATGGAAATAAACATTACGAACTTCAGTTTCTTTATGTTTGATAGGAACTAATGAGTCTCTATCAAATTCGGAACGTATCATTCTATCTGTGAATCTGATTCTTAAATTCACCTTCATTGTCGAATGAATTGTATCCGCAATATAATTCATATGAGAACTACTAAACCCGTAAAGTGCATTATCTCGCATAAATTTAGCAACTCGACTCCGATAATCATTCAAATAATCTTTATCAAAAGGCAATCCAATAAGCGAAGCATCCTCTTTTTTTACAAAATTAGTGTAATCATCTGTTACCGTTTGATTGCTTGATATGATATAAACAGAATCAATTATATATTGAGGTCCAGTTTTAATCGTGTAGGTTACTTTCGCTTTTCTTTTATATTCAACGTCTCCTGCAACTGATCCGTAAAAAAAGCCTCTGTTTTTTATGAAAACCGCTAATTGCTCAAGTGACTTATTGAAAAGAATACTATCAAAAACAGCTGGTTTTTCACCAATTCTATACTTGAACCATTCTCTGAAAAACATTCTTGGACTTATCGTATCTTTTAGTTTAACGAGTTTTTCAGTATACAACTCTTTCCCTTTTCTGCGAGATCTTTCAATACGCCGTCTATTTACATTATCTCGGTGAATACGGATTTTTTTATTAGCAACCCTTAATTTTATGTTTTTTCGAATTCTTTTATTTGCAACATGTGTTGAATCGACTCGATTATAAGCCCATAAGCGTATTTTGAATCCAACTGTTTTGAAATTTGGCTTTTGCCTAATTATATTGGAAACTTCATCTAGATCTAAATTCTTTTCTTCGACATGGATACTATTTTTCTTTAATAAATACTTTCCTTCAGGAACATATTTTGCTTGCCTACAACTATAAGCTGTAACAATAATTATTAAAAGAATATATGTAAATTTGAGTGTTTTAAGCATAATGAATAACAACAAAAATAATAATAAAGAATCAGTGTCAGACCTTTCAAAGAATAAGATTAAATGGATTCGCTCCTTACATCATAAAAAAACGCGTGATGAACTTGGTTTTTTTATTGTTGAGGGAGAAAAAATGGTTAATGAAGCCTTGATTTATGCTGAGAATTTCATCGAATTATTGGCTTATACAAATGACTTTAGGCATGAAAATCTGTCAGTTGAATCTTATGAAATTAGTGCAAAAGAATTAGATCAAATTTCACTTTTAACAACTCCAAATAAAGTTCTCGCTGTTATTCGTAAAAAAAAGACTAATTCAACTATTCAACAAGATAATTTAATACTTGCACTTGACGGAATTCAAGATCCAGGAAATCTCGGAACCATTATGAGGATTGCTGATTGGTATGGCATTTCAGATATCATTTGTTCGAAAACTACAGTTGATTGGTATAATCCCAAAGTTGTACAAGCGAGTATGGGCGCAATCTTCAGGGTCAACATGCATTCATTAGAACTTGAAAGCTGGCTAAGAGAATGTAAATTAAATATTTACGGAGCTTTACTTGAAGGAATTAATATCTATAAAGAAACACTTCAGGGAACAGGAGTATTACTACTTGGAAATGAGGGAAATGGGATTTCTAAGGAACTTTTACCGTTGATTTCACATCCAATTTCAATTCCTCGATTTGGAGGAGCTGAATCTTTAAATGTTTCCGCAGCTGCAGCAATATTGGTATCAGAATTTAAGAGAATTGAATTTCAAAAACAGAAATAAAAATTCCATGTATTCAATTAGACAAATTCTTATTGTTTAACCAAAGCATCGCATTTTCGTAATTTGAAAAAACTTTTGTAGGAATAATAGGTTTATGAAAACTAATATAAAAATTTATTATCATTCTTTCTCCTAAGGTTTTTACAACAACAGCTCTTGCTGCGACAGGAACGGTTTCTTCTAATTTTCGAATCAATTTCCGCGCTTCTGGTGTTAAATTCAAAAATTCACCTGTATCAAGGATAACTAAATGCTTTATATTTTGAGTGAATTCAACAATAGCATCATGATTAACTAGATGCTCTATTTCACAAACAGTTGAGTTTGGTAAATAGGAATAATGAACTACACCATTCGAAAGCAACCTTAATCTTACCGTTTTTGTGGTTGATTCTTTAATTACATTATAGTCAATCAATTCAGTCATGTTGGATTTTATAATTGCTTATCCTGCTGCAAACCTAATCATTTTTCAATTGAAAACTTAAAATTAAAAAAAAACATTATTTCATTTACTTTTATCATGTTAATACTTGAAAATAAGGCTATTAAAATTTTAAAATTCTATTTTGTTCATCCTGCTATTTTTTAAATCTGAATTGCAACATTTCATGTATTTTTGTTAGCAGAAAGATGATCAAAAAATGACAACAAACGAATCAACGCGAATTAATAAATTTTTAAGCGAGGCTGGATATTGTTCACGACGTGCGGCTGACAAATTAATTGAAGAAGGACGAGTTACAATAAACGGCCAAGTTCCCGAAATGGGCACAAAAATAGTTAATGGTGATGAAGTTTGTGTTGATGGAATTCGTGTTTCTCAACCTAAAGAAGAATTTATTTATATTGCTTTCAATAAGCCCGTTGGAATTGTATGTACGACAGACATCAAGGCTGAAAAGGATAATATTATTGAATTCATCAACCATCCAAAACGGATATTTCCGATTGGACGTCTAGATAAGCCAAGTGAAGGATTAATATTTTTAACCAATGATGGTGACATTGTAAATAAGATTCTTAGAGCTAGAAATAACCATGAAAAAGAGTACATTGTGACAGTAAATCAACCAATTACTCAAGGTTTTATCAATGACATGAGTGATGGTGTTCCAATTTTAGAGACAATTACTAAAAAATGTTACGTAAAACAAATTAGCAAATATTCATTTACAATTATATTAACGCAAGGGTTAAATCGTCAAATTAGAAGAATGTGTGAATACTTGGATTACGATGTTGTTGCATTGAAACGAATTCGCATAATGAACATCTCATTGGACCTTCCAGTTGGTGAATGGCGCTATTTGAATGAAAAGGAAATGTTGGAGATTAACGAAATGGTATCGGATTCTTCCAAAACAGTTGAATAATTAATAATAATCAGACTTAATATGAAAACATTTTTAACTTCTACAATTTCAATATTGTTCGCTTACCTAAGTTTCTCACAACAAACGATTAATGGCAGTATTGCGCATGGTGGCATAACAAGAACGTATATTTTATATGTTCCAGCAAGTTATTCTCCGGGGACTCCTGCCCCACTTGTTTTTAATTTTCATGGCTACACAAGTAATGCTACACAGCAGATGTTTTATGGTGATTTTCGTCCAATTGCAGATACAGCAGGTTTTTTAATTGTTCATCCTATGGGAACATTAGATGGTTCTAATCAACCTTATTGGAATTCTGGTTGGGGCGGTGCAGTTGATGATATAGGTTTTACATCAGCATTAATTGATTCGTTAGCATTAACATATTCAATAAATCAAGAACGCGTTTTTAGCACAGGAATGTCAAACGGTGGATTCATGAGTTATACTTTAGCGTGTGAATTGAGCACAAGAATAGCCGCAATTGCATCCGTTACTGGAGATTTTAATATCAACCAATTTACTACGTGCAACCCAGCGCATCCAATGCCTGTCATGGAAATACATGGAACAGCAGATGCAACGGTGCCTTATAGTGGAACGGCAGCTTTTGCAACGATACCGAATACACTTTCATATTGGACTGCATTCAACAGTTGTGATCTCCCTGCAATCATGACACCAGTTCCTAATATAAATTTAATTGATGGTTGCACAGCGGAACATTATCTTTATTCAAATGGATTAAATGGTGTTGAGGTGGAACATTACAAAATTATAGGAGGTGGACATACTTGGCCTAATGCTCCAATTACAGTCGGTATTACAAACAGAGATATTGATGCTTCCATCAAAATATGGGAGTTCTTCATGCAATATGATATTAATGGTAAAATTGGATATAGCGGATTGAATGATTTAGCAGCATCGAATAATTATTCAGTTTACCCAAATCCAACAATGAATAATTTAACAATAAATGGATTAGAAAACACAAAAGCTATTTCATCTCTTTATATCTCCAATTTATCTGGAAAAACTGTGATGACTATTGAAAATTACAATGAGAATATTGATGTTTCAAATCTAGTTCAAGGAATCTATTTCATTTCGTTTTCAAATGGTAATAAATCCGAAACAATTCGATTTGTTAAACAATAAAAATGTACAAATATGAAATCAGAAGTAAATTACCTTGAAATAAATAAACAATCTTGGAATAAGAAAACTCCGATACATTTAACTTCTGATTTCTATGATGTGGAAGGATTTCTTAATGGAAATACTTCTTTAAACCCAATTGAACTAGCATTATTAGGAGATGTTAATGGGAAAAGTATTCTTCACTTACAATGTCATTTTGGTCAAGACACGCTTTCTCTTGGTCGCATGGGAGCTGATGTGACTGGAATTGATTTATCGGACAAAGCCATCGAAAGTGCAAATGAATTAGCTATTAAGTCAGGCGTTGATGCAACTTTTATATGTTGTAATATTTATGATTTACCCAATCTGTTAGATAAAAAATTTGACATTGTTTTTACCAGTTATGGAACTATTGGCTGGCTTCCCGATTTGGATAAATGGGCTGAAGTCGTATCTACATTTTTAAAACCAGAAGGAAAATTTGTATTCGTTGAATTTCATCCTGTTGTATGGATGTTTGATGACAATTTCGATAAAATAGGGTACAATTACTTTAATTCAGGGCCAATTATTGAAGTCTATAACGGCACATATGCAGACAAAACAGCCGATCTTTCTCAAGAATACGTCATGTGGAATCATGGTATGGCAGAAGTTCTAAATGCATTGATTAAGAATAATATTCAAATCAATTCCTTGGATGAATTTGATTATTCACCTTACAACTGTTTTAGTGAAACAATAGAATTTGAACCAAAAAAATTCCGTATTAAACATTTGGATAATAAAATTCCAATGGTTTATTCGATTATTGGGTCAAAAACATCTAAATAAATTCAAAATTCAAATTGAGATGCAACTAATGCATCAATTAATCGTCTTAATTTTCGGAGTTAGCAGATTGACATTAAATAATTATGTTTTCTTCTTATACTTTACTACTTTTATCCTCGTTATTTTCAATAAAATGGGTAATACGAAACAAATGAACAAACAAAAAAATATGACAAAATCAATCTTTTTAAAAAAAGGGTTAATCGCTTTTTTATTATTAATCACGAGTTCTTCGTTCGGTCAAAACAACGAGAAATTCAAGTTAAGTTCTGACTGGCAATTACTTGAAAATGCGAGTGAAGTAAACTTCTATGTCAAAAGAACAGAATGCACAGTTGCGGGATTCAAACTTCCGTTAATTTATACGTTCATGAAAATTGAAAATCTTTCAAATCAACCGAAGTCAATTCTATTTAATTTTGGTTTGCAATACACTGAAGGATGCAATGGTTGTGAAGCTGGAAAAGAACATGCAGCATACATTACTATTCCTGCAAAAACAAGTTTAGAAGGCGATTGTAATTTCAAAGAAACGCAATTGACACAATTAATTAACAACCCAAATCTTTCTGGTGGTTGGAAATTTGAAAGACCAGTTATTACTAATCTAATTATAGAATAAGACCGTTATGAGAAAAATACTTCCCCTTTTAATACTTATTCTATCAACGAATAGTTTAGTTAAAGCTCAAAATTGTAACATTACTATTACACCAATGGATACGCTTGTTTGTATTGGTGATTCTGTTCTAATTTCTTCGGTTTCAAATTTATTAAATGCTGGTCAAACATTCAACTTCAATAGTGCTAGTGTACCTGCAGGTTGGTCTGTTGCTGGTGGAACGAGTTTTTCAACTCCATGTGGCGCTAGCCCTTCAGGTACTCCTTACTATTGGGCTGCATCCGCTGGTTCAGGAACTCCAATGATTTCAACTGCTTCTTTTGATATTAGTTGTGGTGGAGCAATTTCATTTGATATGGTTTATGCCATGCAAGCTGGTTCTGCTCCATGCGAAGGTCCAGACGAACAAGATGAGGGTGTTTCCATTCAATACTCTATTGATGGTGGATTAACTTGGATTAATATTATTTATTATTCTCCAGGAGGCTTTACATTGCCTTCCAATCCAAATACTTCAACAAGTATTGTTTCTGCTGGACAATCAACTGCTTATACAACTTGGAACACATTTAATGTACCTATTCCTCCAGGTGCTCAGACAACGGGAACAATGTTCAGATGGATTCAAACACAATCTTCAGGTGCATGTTGCGACAACTGGGGACTGGAAAATATCGTAATTAATGCAACAGGAGCACCTTGTGGTTCAACAACAGTTGTAAATTGGGATAATGGTTTAATGGATACCGATGCTTTTTGGGTCGTTCCAATGGGAGATACAACTTTCCAAGCAATGGTTTATGATACTTTAGGGAATTACATGTGTACTTCAGAAATTGTTGTAATAAGTGTTTCTCCGGATCAAATGACTTACAATTTAGTTGATACAGTTTATTCTTATTGCCCAACATTCTCTCCAACAGCTGGAGTAACAAATATTGGAAATTCTGTTCCACCATATACATATGATTGGACAACGCCGAGTACAACAAATCCAACGGTTATGCCTTCAACAGGTTTAGAACATGATACAATTACATATTATGTTACAATCCATGATGGGTGTAATTATGTTCGAGAAGATAGTGTCGTATTGGTAATCAATCAACTACTTGATGTAGACACCATGTACTCCTTCCCTGCTAGTGCATGCGCTCTTGATGGTGCAGTTTCAGGTGTTGGTCTAGGAATAACAGGAGTTGCTTCTTATCAATGGACAGGTCCTGGAGCAGGAAATCCAAACTTCATTGATGCAACTGTTTGGACAAACCTAGCTTCTGGTTGGTATTATTTTTCTATTACAGATAATGTTTGTACCACGAATGATTCTGTTTTTGTTGACATGTTAAATCCTCCAATTGCAACTATAACAGCTGATATTCAGGCAGGATGTAATCCAGTACAAGTAGTATTTACAAATACAAGTCAAAATGCGATCAATTATTATTATGATTTTGGAAATGGAAATACGGCTTCTGTAAATGATTTAAATAGCCAAACACAAACGTTCACTTCAAGTGCAACAGTAATGTTAGTTGCGTTATCAAGTCCAACATGTGGAGACACAACTTACACAACGATTTCAATTGTTGAATGTGGCTGTACAAACCCAATAGCCTTAAATTATAGTGCTATTGCTGTATTGGATGATGGAAGTTGTGTTTTGCCTGTCCCAGTGATTAATCTTCCAAATGTTTTCACACCTGATGGTGACGGAGTAAATGATTTATTTTTCCTTGATGTTACAAATAAATCGAAAATTGAATTGACTATCATCAATCGATGGGGAAACAAAATGTATGAAGGGACTAGTATTAATCCAGCATGGAATGGAAAAACCGATTCAGGTGCATTAGCTGATGAAGGTACATATTTCTGCAAATACATCGTTTTTGGTGTTGACGGTAAAGAATACTCAGGTCAAGGATTCTTGCAATTGGTAAGGAAATAATCAAATTTCAATATATACAAAAGGTCTTCAGTAATGAAGGCCTTTTTTTATGACTAATAAATATTTTGGGAGACTCTTTTTTTTATTCAGTTCATTTGTATATTTCAGCGAATTAAACGCACAATTTTCAATAATTGATGAAACGATTAGCTGAAATTATTTATTTTCTCTCTATCAACATTAAGTTGAAGACCAAATTCTTTTTTATCTAATAGATCTTCACTAATTAGTTTTCCCCCATCACCAAACATGATTGGATTTTTTATAATATCATCTTGCAATAGCAGTGTGCCATAAGCACCTTCCATTCCAATACAATATTCGTTTAACTGCGATGCAATCAGCAAGGAAGAACGAGTTAACAGACTAGATTCCCCAACTTGAGCACCAACAATAGCTGAGATTTTAAGTTCTTTAGCACGTTTGGCAATTTGTAAAGAATTAATAATTCCTCCCATTTTTGACACCCGTATATTTAAAATAAATGCATTGCTATGCTTATAAACTTCTTCGAAATCAGCTAGAAAAATAAAGCTCTCATCTAAAATAATCGGAATGCCAGTCTCATAATAAATATTTGCAAGCATTGAAATGTTTTTATGTTTTAAGGGTTCTTCTAAACCTTTAATAGCGAATGGCAAGTTTTTACAATAGGCGAACAAATCGTCCTGATTATCCCAAAGGTTATTTGCATCCAAACGTATATTGAAATCAGGATTTTTTTCTTTTAGATACTTAATTTTCGAGTAATCTTCATCAATATTTCCGGATATTTTTAATTTGAAATCCTTGAAATTCATTTCAAAATGTCGTTGAGCAATTGCCTTAAAAGATTCCATGCTACCGCTTCCAATAACTGCAGTGTAATAAAATGGGTCTTTTAATTCATTGACTCCCAAATATTGCTCTATAGACATCTTGTTTTCTTTGGCAAATAAATCTAAGAGAGCCATTTCTATAGCACACCAACAAGCATGATTATTTTTGATTATATCCTTCTGTTCTATCCTAAAAATCATCAATGAATCAAGATCATAGACAGAAAGAATGATTTTATTTATAATCCATTCAAAAAAACTCCTACCCGTCTCAATAGACTCATTTGTAACATATTCTCTTGGGCAACCTTCGCCATATCCAGTACAATGTTTTCCTTGAGCAATAATTAAAATAGTCATCGTACTATTTCTTTCTGCGCTGTTGTGTTTAAAGTGAATGCGAAAAGGAATATTTAAATTGATAAACGTTAGTTGAATGCCCATTTATATTACAAATTGACTTAGATTAATTATAAAATTCTTTTTGTACACAAGTAAAACCGTTTTAAATTGAGACTCGTTTTGTCCTTTAGTAATTGACAATTTTTTGATGTTTTCATATGTTCCTTTTTGGAGAAAATGAACTTGTATTTGCTTTAATCTATTGCTTTTTCTTTTCTCAGCATATTCAATGTTTTGTAAACATATTAAGCTATCAAGTTGATTTGAAATTTCTTTTTCTATGTAAGTTGTGTCCTCCGCCCATTCTATATAACATTCATAAGAACAGGATTCTTCATTAGCCAAAACTTGAATATAATACACCTTTAATTTTAAACTTTCTATAGCATTAAGAAGCTGACTTTCATATAGTTTCTCACCTGTAATATTACAAACTCCATTACCCTTCTGAACGAAACAAATTAAGGGACAGTTATTATAATATCCTTTTACTGATATGATATCATTCATATTATACCTATACAATCCACTTGGAGTTGTTACAAAAACATAATATTCAGTTGATAATTTTAGTTTATGTAAAAGGGTAAAATTGCGATTTCCATTTTCCCAATCGCTTCTCTCGATAAATTCGAAAAAATTATGTTGAAAAGTTAAAATTCCACTCTGATTTTCAGGATCTATTGTGATACTTCCACGGATTTCACTTGCAAGATAACCAGGGTCAATAACAATAATATCTTCAGGAAAAAGTTGCAAAACAGAGTTTAAAGAAACTCCACAGCTTCCCCCCGTCCACGTTGTAAGCAAGTTGAGATATGGCCAAATATTAGCAAAAGTAAAATTGTCCTTTGTGAAAATTGTTTCCAACTCTGCAATTCTTTTTTTTGAAGGCTTTAATCTACTTTTGATTCGTTGCTGTTGTTTTTCACTTAAATTTACTGAAACTGATATGTTCTTATTTTTTAAATCAAAAAGCAAATCTGCTTTATTATCGTTCAAGATTTCAAACATTTTAAGCAATGTCGTAGGATTTGCAGTACCAATATAGGTAATATCCTTGTGTTGAATTGCTAGCAATAGAATTACATAATATTTGGTGTGATAATCTTTTATTCCAAAAACAGAATGCGGAACAACATATCTGCGTTTAAATAAACTAGGCATGTTTTTATAAAAATGGCCAGAAGCAGAACCTATAGGAATCATATTCTCGCTCATTGTTTCGATAGCAGGACTAACAATTCCTAATATTTTACCTTTAAAAGCATTTGGAGCATGTTGAAGTTGAATACATAAATTAATTTTTTGACTAATCTTTAGGCCTTTAATTGTTTGCTCTGTGATAGGAATAAATTTAGGTTGAGATGTAGTTCCACTAGTTTGATTGAACATCAGAATCGAATCATTTATTAAAGCTTTGTCTAATTGATTAGCAGCTTGCTTTTCTATATAAGACCTTATATATTCATAATCTGTAATAGGAATATTTTTACAGAAAAGATCGTATGAGTTTATTTCCTGAAAATTATGTTTTATACCAAAAGTTGTAGTTGAACTTCTGTTTAAAATTTGCATTAATACATCGGTTTGTGTTTGCTCACATCTCAAAGTGTTTTTTCGAAATTTCTTAAAAACAGTAATCTTTAGATAAAAAACTTGAAGTTTCATTAAAATCATAGTTAAACTATTTTTAAGATTGAATTGTATTTTATCTTTCTTATCAAAATCAAGAATCAACGGAGCCATCATTTGTAAACCAAATTCCCCTGGATAATTATTATTAATCAATCCAATTTCACTAACTTTTCGTGTTTTCGGATTAAAATAGGTTCCAAAAATCAAATCCCAAATAATGATATTATTCCCATAATTATTATTCGATTCTTTTGCGTTTCTAGCATGATGCCATCGGTGTAAATCTGGACTGCTAATCAAATAATTTAAATAGCCAAATTTCAAATCAATGTTTGAATGCTGAAAAAAACCATTAACTCCATACCATATTAAATGCAATGATAGAACCTCCGAAGGAACTCCAAGTAGAATAAATGGAACCACATCTAATAAAAACTGCATAGCTTTTTCTACTGGATGAAAACGAGAAGTATTCATCCAGTATAATTTATCAACAGAATGATGTACCGCATGAAATCGCCATAAAAAAGGAATAGTATGACAAAGGCGATGCAACCAATAACGCAGTAAATCAGAACCAAATGTCACCAAAAGTGCTTGAACAAATAAAGGTAATTGACTTGGCCATATTGTTAGATTAAATGGATTCTTTGAACCAAAAAATCGAATACAAAAAAGAATCAACAACCACATCAGTATTTTAGGCAATACTGTTTGAACAATAATTAAGTACAACCCATCATTCTTCCAGTCTTTCCAAAGAGGCTTCCAATTTTTGTCAAAAGGCATTCCCCATTCAGAAAAGACCAAGATAATAATTGACATCAAAATAGGTATGGTGGTTGCTAATTCTAAACTTACATTCTCAATTTTATAAAATGCAAGAAATAGAAAAGTGCACATAACCATTGTAAATGGATATATGAACCATTTTAATATGACAAAATTCTTATTCACTATCTTTTATTAAAAGTCCTACTGAAGATTCGATTAACTGTGTAAATGTTTTCCCGAAACGAATAAGAGGTCCGCCATCATTTAAATTATGATCAAAATTTATTGTTAAACACCATTTGGTTCTGCGGCCATTCTCATCTTTGTAGGAATAAGCTGACCCAGCGGCTACCATACAACCATAAGGACCAATAGGAATAGCCCAAAATCGTCTATTTCTTATCGTCATACCAAGAGTTGTAAAAGCAACGGTACCTAAAGCTTGTTTCCATTTTAACGGATGTCGCAAGGCCCTTCTCAAAATGTATAAGCGCATGAATTCTGGAAGCATTTTGAAAAACTTACTTTTTTTTCGTAATTGAAGCTCTTCAAGAGTTTTATTGTTGGTACTGATCAATTCTTCGAGTAATTCTTCAAATGATTTATTTTGTGCAGCTCTAAAAATATAGGGAGCTGGTACTTTTTGATTATCAGCAGTTGTTTTTTCAAATATCATCGAAATATCTACATCTTCAAAAACAAATAATTTTTTTCCGTATTTCATCCACTGCATTTCTGGATGTTTCTTTATGGCTTGGGCATAACACCACAGTAAATAAGCAAGGTGACTCAGTGAAGAATGTACGCCAATTTTACGTTCATCAATAATATCAGTCATCTTACTTATATCAACTTCAAAATTTGCTTGCGCCATATTACGGTCAGGTCTTAAATTAAGAAAATCTGTAATGGTATCACGATACGGTGACCACTTTTTTGTAGTGAACTTATTCATTATCTTTTATTTAATTTAAAGAGAATAGGATTTTTAGGTTTAAGTGTAATAAGCAATGATGGCAGAATCTCTTTTTGGGATTGAAGGGTAATTTTATATTTTTTCAGTAGATGAATTAATGCAATTTGAATTTCCATGATAGCATAATGTTCACCAATACACCTATGCTGACCAGAACTAAAAGGGAAATAGGCGAGTTTGTCTCTTTCTTTTATTTTCTCTAGTGTGAAATGTTCAGGATAAAATTCATTTGGTTTTTCCCAAAATTGAGGATTACGATGAACAAAAATTGCAGGCATTGTGCAGGAAGTTCCTTTAGGGACAAAAAAGTCATTTATAAAATCATCATTAATTGCCTTTCTACCAAAACTCCAAACAGGTGGATACAATCTCATACTTTCTTGAATAATCATTTTAAGATACGGATAATGCATTAAACCTTCTATGGATAAGGACGATCCTGATTCATTTGCTTCAATTTCTGTAATTAATTTATCTTCGATTTCAGGATTTCGAGCCAATAAATAAAGTGTCCAGGTAAGCACTACAGTTGTGGTATCATGTCCAGCCACGAACATTGTCATGACTTCATCTAAAAGCTCATCGTTCTTTAATGATTCTCCCGTTTCTTCATCTTTGGACGCCATTAACATAGCTAATAAATCTGTATGAACAACTTCTGATGTTCTTCTTGATTCAATAATTTCCAATACGATATTTTTTAAAATCTTTATTCCCCGTTTCCCTTTGTACTTTGTATAACTCGGTAAATGTTTTGTCCATTTAACGGCTTTAAAACGATTCGTAGTCAAGTATTTTAAGGAAAAAAATAGATTTTCTTTTACTTTATTGAAGTTGTCATTTAATTCAGTTTGAATTATTGAATTTGTTAGTACAGATAGTGTGAGATGATTCATTTCATGGTCTAAATTCAATATTGAATTATTTTCAATTTCGTATTTACCTGTGAAATTAATTATTGATGTTTCAATTTGTTCAACCAATTTAGATAGCGATTCTTTATTGAAAGCTGGTTGTGATAATCTTCTTCTTTTTCGCCACAATTCACCTTCGGTTGTAAGTAATCCTTGACCTAATATCTCCTCCAAAAATTTATAGGATGATTTTCTTGAATAATTTTTCGCATTGCTAACCAACACGTGTTTTATAAATTCTGGGTGATTAAGAACATAAAACTTTCGATTTAGCAAATGAAATGAAAAAATAGGGCCCATTTCTTCACAATTCATTTGTAAGAATTTGTATGGATCCTTCCGAAATAAAAGTAAATGTCCCAAAAATGGCAATTTTCCGGGAGCTTCTTCAGGTAATTTCATTCTTATAGCGGTGTAAAATTATTTTTAAATATACAAAATCCTTTCAACGAAGCATAATCTCAGAATGTAGTATGAATTCTGTTATGAACAGCAAATTTATTTCATCCATGAAAATCAGATTGACCAGGTATCTTTTTAATAAAGTTTGAGACAGTATTTCCTTTTCGCCAAAAAAATTCCAACTAAAACAAAACTAAAAATCAAGAAAAAACTAAGTTTTTTTTGTGCAAAGCACTTAGATCACGATCTCAGGGTTTTTATTCATTAAGGATATAAAACTAAATAGAGATAATAAGTAATAGACCTCTCACTTTTTATGTGAGAGGTCTATCCGTGTTTTACAACTTAACACCAAAGCTTACAAAAAATGTTCTGCCATTTCCAGGTAATATACCAGGTCCAGGGTAGCCAGTTGCTCTTCTTGTAGCATATTTTTCATCCGCAATATTATTTACACCGGCTTTAAGTGTATAATGTCTCATGAATTTATAGGAAAACGATACATCCATTACCTGATAACCTGAAAGCATACCAATTGTTGCCGTTGAATTTGCAATTTCAGTATTTGTTGCATCCGTAAATACATTACCAACACTGCTTGATTGAAACGTAATTGAAAAATCTTTCACAGTATATGTTGCGCCAAATCTATGAATATATTTTGGTGCATTTTCTACACGTTTATTTTCAATCGATTTTGTAGGATCACTTGCAATTGCTGGGTTGTCCCATTTGATATATTTAGCATCAATGAACGAGTTGGATGCAAATATGCTGACATTGCCCAATTTGGAATAATCTGTGAAGAATTTTATGGGATTGATCTCAATATATGATTCTATCCCTTGACTTACAGAAGTGCCTATATTTGTTTTGAACAGTGCTCCATTTTGAGTGATTGTTCCAATTCTGTTTTCATAATTCAAATAAAAAACTCCAACATCAAAACTTAAATAGTTTTTTACAGAACCTCTATATCCGAAATCAGCATTGAATCCACGTGCATCTTTTAAATTAGGATCAATTATTTCAGCAGTAGCTGATGGTGTAAGTTCTGAAAAAGTTACAGGACGATAAGCCAAAGAATAGTTTGCATAAGCGTTTGTGTTATCAGTCACTTTAAATTCACAGCCAATTCCATAAAGTAAAATTTGACGTTCTTTTTTATTTATATTCAAAGTTCCCGTTGAAGAAGTATTAATATAACCTTCACTTTGATTTTTAATGTATTCTAAACGAATCCCTGGAACAACTTTGAATCGTTTACCAAAACGGAAAATATTTTCAGCAAATAAGGCATAATTTGTCGTTCCATATTCTAAAGATCTCCCGAACTGTGGATTTGTAAGCGATAAATCAAAATCAACACCAGTTGTGCCTATCCCCTGCTGATTTCTTTTTGTACTTCCTGCATACGCGCGCAATCCTCCAGCAAAAACATTTTCTTTTTTGAAAAATTTATATTTCACTGAAACTCTTGCTTCCGTTCCATAATTTTTATAATTATCCATATCTACCTGTCTCGCATTATATTGCAATGTCAATGGATTAATACTGTCTTTAGTGGTAATAGATTTTGTGAAACCAACGCTGTTTCTTTCTGCTATAGTTACAAATGACTTAATTTGAAAATTTACAGTTTTTGAAATATCATATTTAACGATGAACGTAGCTACATTAAAAGGCGCATTAAACCAATTTCTTTCTCTCGAAGATTGACGAGGATTTTCATTAAACTGATTATCCGTTAATCCACCTGCTTGTTGGCTTTTGTAATTCATTTTACTATACTCTGCCGAGATATTTATTTTTTTTGTTAATTGGTAGTTTGCGGAAACAAAACCCGTATAAATCGAGTAAACACTGTTTTCGCGCCAACCATCTGCCGCACGATGATGAATAAATCCATAATAGGAAAATTTCTTATATGTTCCACCAATTGCATTAAACGTATTAAATAAACCATAAGATCCTATCGTTTGCGACGTCTCAAACGCAATTGGCTTATTTGGATTTCCCTTTTTGATTTGATAGTTTATCAACCCACCAAATTGAGGACCATATTGTAAAGAAGCTGCACCTCTTATTACTTCAATTTTATCTAACGCTTCCATTGGCGGTGTATAATAAGTCTCTGGGTATCCAAATACTTCGGAGTTAATTTCATAACCGTTTTGCCTAACATTAAATTCCCAAGACCGATTCGGACTCAGTCCTCTTGATGCAACGCCAGCCTGAATTCCTGAACCATCATTTTCCCAAATACTCATGCCAGGTACTTTTGCAAAAACTTGACGTGTGTTATTTGTGCTTAAGTCAGCATTTATTTTATCCAATTGTATAACTTCCGTTTTTTTACCAGCATAAATTACATTCTCCTTTAAATCGGGCATTCGCTCTATTCCACCTAAAGAAGTATGTTCCTTTATCACAACTTCCTTTATAAGATTAATTCTTGTCGTGTCCTCCGTTTGACTGTATCCATTTGAAATACAAATGGTTGTGAAAATAAAAATGAGCTTACTAATGTTATTCATAATTCTATTCTAAAAATGTATTCTTTTGGTATTTTTAATAGAACAAAGGAATACTTTGTAGAGGCAAAGTGCAATACCATAAAAGAGGTATTTAGAATTAATCTAAATAGAGAATACTGTTTTCAATCATTTTAAGTTTGTGAATTCTTAACCTGTATCTTGATACTAGAGTAGGATTTTATTTTTATGGATTTAACTTTTCGGTTCTATCGAACATTTAAAAAGTGTGAAAATTGATTAATTGTCCTTGAGTTCAATTTCTGAATTTTCATTTGATTTCACTTCTCGAAAAATTTCAAAGTAAAAACCCATTACAAGAAAATCACGCCCTGTTTCGTCATTTATTTTATAATCAAATTGATGTAAGTAACCAATTTGTATTGTTGACGTTTTGGATGGTTTATAATTGAAGTTTAATAACACCCTATTTCTTTCAAAATATGGCTCAGTGTTGGTGAAAAATAGTTCATTACTAAAACATCATTTAACCACTGAACCGCCAATTTCTTGCAGGTGCTGTTAGCGGTTGTTTTTCTTTGCGCTTCAATATTTGCCGAAATATTCCCCTTGATTAGTTTTGTCTGTGGGATGCAAATTTTCATATGTTATTTAGTCTACTTTGCAGGTTGGATTGCACTTTACTTCAAAATTCACAGAATTGGCTATGTAACATATTTCGTGAGCTTTGTGGTGCAATTCGATAGCTTTTTCTACCATATTTTCATCTGCAACATAAAATATTGGATTCAAAGTTACTTCTTTGAAATTTCCGCCACCACTTGTATTTTCAATCATAATGCCTATGGCATTGTCAATATAAGCCGTAATTACAATTCCTTCCAATGAACATACATACAAATAAGAAAGCATATGGCAGGATGAAATAGCTGTAACCAATAAATCTTCGGGGTTCAATTTTGATTTGTCTCCAACAGCAGGGTTATCTGTTGTAAGGAATAATTCAGGTTTCCCTTCAATAGAAACTGTGTGGCTGCGGTCATAAGTTCGCACATTTTTAGTTCCATCACTTTTATTCCCGGTCCATAGCGCAGTTAGTTTGTAGTTGTGTTCGTGTGCCATTGTAATTTAGTTTATTGTTCTTCAATTATTGATGTTCCTTTTGACTTATCTCCCGAGGTCCATTCCCAATTTTCGTGTAGACGAATTTTTCCATTTTCAAGAATTTTTGGCTTAGAAATACAATTTCCCGTCATCAATTCGTTTTTGTCATTTACTTGGTGATAACGCATTTCTATATTTCCTAAATGGTCGACCAAACCAATTAAATGTCCATATTTAATCTTTCCCCCTGAATATTCAGAGGTAAGAATATTTCCGATTTGCTTGTAATGGAAAAGAGTTTCGTTTGAAGTTTCTCCGTTTTCAGTATTGCTAATTGGTCTGAATTTTTTGTCGTTGTAGTTCATCGTGACGTTTTTCTAAAAAAATCGCTAACGTTTCCGAGCCTAGCGAAGAAGCCGATTTTTAAATTAATATTATTTGCGATCCAAGATCTTTTTGTTTTCATCCCGATAGCTATCGGATCGTTTTTCTTTACCAAAATTTCGGCTCTTTTGCTAGACGTGTGTTAGCAGATCAGATGCCCTTTAGTCAATGAATGTTTCTCGGATCACACGTTTACATTCGAGTATTTCCTTTTCTGTAAGCGAACCAAACTTTTTTATAATACGAATTTTGTCGATTGTTCTTATTTGATCAATTACAACCCAACCTTCTTGACTGTTGTGCTTAACTTTTACTCTGGTTGGATATTTTCTACTTGCAGAAGTCATGGGTGCGATCACAACCGTTCGCAGATTGTCATTGATTTCATTTGGTGAAACAATAACACAAGGTCGAGTTTTTTGGATCTCACTACCCAAAGTTGGGTCAAGATTAACCAAAACTATTTGATATTGTTTTACTTCCATTCGTCAAAGTTTTCATCTTCAAAAACATCATTCATAAGAAGTTGGTCATCACCATTTTCATGCATCTTTTGGAATGCTTTATCCCAGCCTTTTCGTGGTTCGGAAATAGGGCGCAAAATGATTTGTCCTTTTTCAAATATCAATTCAATTTTGTCAGTGATGTTATACCTCTCCAGAATTGTTTTGGTTAAACGAAAACCTTTCGAATTACCTATTTTAATAATTGAAACTTCCATGACTTATTTTTTGTGTAATTACAAAGTTATTACAAATAATTCAATTTACAAAGTTTGGTTACAGGTTATGGGTAGTTTCTACTAAAGGTTTTAGGCTATAAGAAGTTGGCGCTTTTTACCACGAATATTGATGCGGAGAACCAATGTTTGATTAACCACAAAGCTGTCTGCGGAGCACATTGCCGCCAATTTCTTGTAGGTGCTGTTATGGGTTGGTTTTATTCTTTAATTACTTTAAATGTCTGTTTCAAATTCTCTCCCACACTAAACAAATAAATACCTACCGATAAATTACCTAATTCAATGGTTGTGTCCTCAGAAGTTATTTTTCCTTTAATTATTGTTTGACCTATATTATTATAAATCACATAAAATGAGCCTATTAGATTTATATTTGATTTTATATTGATTACACTTTGAGCTGGATTAGGAAAAACAGAAAACATATTACTACTTTCATCAATTCCTAAAGGCCCACAACCTACTGAAGTTAGTAAACTTGCTCTGGGCGCAACAATGGCTGTAGCTCTAATTCTATCTTTCTGCCCTTGTGTAAATCTGTTGACTAAAGGGCAATAAGCCATATAATTATACCGGCTGTTATCCCACACACCAGCCAAAGTACAAGGATTAGTTGTACCGCAATCGCTTTGTTTATGAGGTGGCGTATCGCATACACGATCTCCATCTATAAGACAATTGGTGTCTACCGGACAAGAAACATTACCACCATCACCATTGAAGGTATGATAAAGAAAAAAGCCGTGACCAACTTCATGAGGTAATGTTCCACTGTTACTTGTCATAGAGGTGGAAACAATAACTAATCCATCATAAAGTCCACCAACTGGATACGATGCATATCCAACAAAACTACCATTACAGATTTCGCTAACTACCCAAATATTATAATAGTCAGAAACAGGCCATCTACTTAAGTCCTTTATCGCAGTTTCAATTGCCCCGCTGCACGGATTACCCGATGGTGTTATTCCATTTGCTGAATAATTTGCAACACCTGAACCGTCGACCCTATTAATGCCGTTGGTTGAATTACCGTTTGGATCTATACTCGCAAGGCAAAATTCCAATTCAACATCAACGCCTAAAGCGTTTACATTTCTAAATCGGTCATTAAGTCCTGCAATAGCTTGTTGAATTTGAATTTCCGAAATATTAGTACCTGTTCCAATAGACTCGCCTAAATGCATAACATGAACTACAACGGGAATAGTGTATAGCGTAGATTTTAAATTATTATTTGCGTGATTTTGATTATTGGCCTCAACATTCGATTCAAGGTTAAAGATTTGCTTGCGATAAGCAGAATCAGTTTGCATCCGATTTTTATGAATGTAATCCGTGCCGCATTGAGTACTTTGTCCCATGCTCTGCATTTGAAAAAACAGAAGGGAAATTATTATTAGAATAAAATTTGAAGCTTTTTTCATCTGATCTCTTATTGTTGTTTTACTCTTATGGCTTTTCAGAATACGCCCCGTTTTTAAGAGTGGGTTCTGGACTCCACTTACAAAGTTCAATAATACTATATTTTTGTCACATTGGGCGGTCAGCCCTTCCGCTTTAGCAGACCGTCTTGGTTTTTGTTAGTTTAACTTGCCCATAACGGTTTCAGGGCCGGCGAAGAAAGCGATTTAACAGATTTACTCCCTTCGTAGCACCAACTTTAAAATTACGAAAAAACTTTCATGCGAAGAGCAATTCTCGCTTTTTGCGCTTGCCCTGTGTTAGAGTACGTCTTTATTTAAATTTGGATGGAGATGTTTACTTTCCCTCCCAATCCTTTTTCGACGATATCAAATAATGTTTTTAACGTCATGTTACTTCCATCATTTTCAACTCTAGAAATATAAGTTCTTTTCTTATCCACCAAATCGGCTAGTTGTTCCTGTGTCAAGTGTTTTTCCTCACGTGCTTTTTTTAGAAGCAAACCGATTTTAAATGACTCGAATTCACGCTCCAACTCATCCCGACGAGAAGTACCTTTTTTACCGTATACATCATCTTTAATTTCTTTCCATCCTCTAGTGCTCATGTCATTTCTTTTTTGCGTCATAATACTTCTGCATCAATTGTAATGCCTTTTCAATTTCATTTTTGGGAGTCTTTTGAGTCTTCTTAGTGAAGCCATTTAATAAAATGACCAGTTTTCCATTATCGAAAAAGCAAAATACTCTCCAAATATCAGATCCTAATTGAATCCGTGCCTCATAAAGCCCATTCGTCCCAACAAGCATTTTTAGATAATTGCTCGGCACTCTTTCGAGCGTTTCTATGGCTTCAATTATCTTAAATATTTTGTTTTGAACCTTAACGGGTTGCTTCTTAAGGAATTCACTAAAGTGATTCTCAAATTCAACAACTTCGCGGACTTTTTGATTCATGTTGCAAATGTAACTTATAAGTTACTATTATCCAAATTTAATTTCGGGAGTTGATCGGGAGTGGGTGATGTACTCTAACTATTAGCGTTTTATTCGCCGTTAACCCAAATCTAGTGAATAAATGGCGAATAAAATCAAGTTGAGGCTTAGCCAATTCCTTTACAAGATAGTTATTTTTCTTCATCAAGAAACCCTTCCTTCCGTTTCTTCAAAAAAACTTCCGTTCTTAAAATAGAATTCTGCCGAATATCCTCCCAAAATAAATTTACATCGCCCACGTGATAATGATCCATTGTAAAAGACAAATAACGATAAGGAAAATGTGGGGCTGTAATCCAAACTACTCCATCCCCAAGGTTGGTTGTAAAACTTTGTGTATACATTTTACCATTGGAGAATAAAAATCCTTTGTGTATTGCTCGCGGTGCAACTGTTGTTGTATCCCACGTTACAGGGTTTATCACAACCTTTCCTTTGCACCAAGAATAGTTCGTTTTGTCTAACTTCTTTTTAAAGGTATTCCAAGCAACATACCCTCCAATTTCGTCTGGATGAACCATAAATGGAATTGTTTTGTATAAATCATGCTCGAAACCGTTTCCCGGTAAATAAGCCGAAACTAACTGCTTCTGCAAAGGCTTCCCATCAAAAAAATCCCTTAAAATAAAGGCCAGATGCGTGCTTCCTTGACTGTGACCAGCTAAAATAATCCCTCTTCCTTTGTTATAGTGCTCCAAATAATATTCAAAGGCAGCCTTCACATCATTATATGCAAAAAGTAATGCGTCCCTCCCGCCAGAATCTAGATTGGAATAAGAGCGTAAATGCGCCTGACGGTAATACGGCACATACAATCTACCAGAACTTGCCCATGCCGAAGCCTGAAAAGGCACTGCTGAGTTCAATATTTTTCCCTGTTGCTCCTTGTCATCGATTGGAACATTCCATCGGGTATCTTTTTCGGAAACAATTAAAGTTGGATAGATATAAAAAACATCAATCGAATCAAACGGATCTCGAACGAAGAAATCTTTCATTTTTTCAGGGTAATTCCCTGGAACGACAGCCCAATTAGAAGGATTTGAATAATCAACTGATTCTTGTTGCGAAAGAACTGAAAAGGTGACTTGTAAAAGTGTAATAAGTAGTAAGGTGATTCTGAAAAACATTTATTCTTTATTTATTTTATTGAAAATCGCATCTACACATTTCAGTCCATCGATAGCGGCAGAAATTATTCCCCCAGCATAACCTGCTCCTTCAGCACAAGGAAATAATCCTTGAATTTCAACATGCTCCATTGTTTCTAGATTCCGAGGAATTGAAATTGGAGAAGATGTTCTGGATTCAGGCGCATGTAAAACGGCATCATTTGTCAAGTAACCATTCATCTTTTGACCAAAATCAATAAAGGCTTTTCTTAATCGGTTGACAACAAATGGTGGGAAAATAGCATCCATTTCAACACTCGTTAATCCTGGAATATAAGACGATCGTGGAAAATCAATTGATTTTTTCTTTTGCACAAAATCCAATAAACGTTGCGCTGGAACTTTCTGAGTTTCACCAGCAACTTCCCAACATTTTCGTTCAATCATTTTCTGAAAATCCAAACAAACAAATGGATCATTCTCTTTTCCTGGAAAATCTTCTGGAGAAATTCCTACTACAACTCCTGAATTAGAATACGGATTATTTCTTTTTGAAGGTGACCAGCCGTTTGTTACCACTTCCTCTTGATCTGTTGCACAAGGAGCAATAATTCCACCAGGACACATACAAAAAGAATAAACGCCTCTTCCATCAACTTGTGTTACCAATGAATACGAGGCTGGAGGAATAAAATCATCATTCAACCTGCCGTGGTATTGAATCGTGTCAATTAGATCTTGTGTATGTTCAACACGCACGCCCAAAGCGAACGGTTTTGCTTCTATTTTAATTCCTCGTTGGTGTAATAAATGAAAAATATCTCGTGCAGAATGTCCAGTAGCCAAAATAACGTTGTCAAAATCTAGCCATTCTTTCTGATTGATTTCAATACGTTTGATTACTTGATTCTCAACTTGAATATCTGTTAATTTCGATTCAAAATGCACTTCTCCTCCGTATTTCAAAATCGTTTCACGCATTTCAACGATAATCTGCGGTAATTTATTGGTTCCAATATGCGGATGTGCATCAACCAAAATAGCGTCATCTGCACCGAAATGAACGAACCATTTCAACGCTTTTTCAACGTCTCCCCGCTTTTTAGAACGAGTATATAATTTCCCGTCAGAATAAGTTCCTGCTCCGCCTTCTCCAAAACAATAATTGGATTCAGGATTGACAATTGAGTCTTTGTTCAATTTCGCTAAATCACGTCTGCGCGAACGAACGTCTTTTCCACGTTCAAAAACTATGGGCTTTATTCCAACTTCCAAACAATGCAAAGCTGCGAATAAACCTGCTGGACCTGCACCAATTATAGCAACAGATGGTGCCTCTGAAACAATTGTTGGATGAAATGGTTCTGTTTTTCCGATTGATTCATCGTTCAAATAAACCTCAAACGAACAATTAATTTTAATGACTCTTTTTCGAGCATCAATACTTCTTTTTTTCCAGACAAACTGAAAATCATCTGATTCTAAAGCTAATTCTTCTTTTATTTTGTGTTTTAGAAAAACTAAATCCTGCACTTGTTCTGGTAGGATTTGAAATTGAATTGTTTGACTCATCTCTTATCCTTCGAAAATAAAAGAAACCCACCAAACTTGATTGTATAATTTATCAATTGGCTTTGAAACAGGTGTTAAATCTTGAATGAAAGAATTGTAGAAACTGTGCGCATATTTTAATTCAATTCCGAATTTAAAATACGGGGCGAAAAACTCCACTCCACCTCCTATTTGTCCAGACATGTCAAATTTCTTAATTTTAATAAAAGGGTCAATGAAATTTTGTGTTGCTTTTTCTTGGGATTGTAAATCAATGGTATATTGTCCGCCACATAACAAATAGGTAGCGAAATTATTTAAACGAGTCGTTCTAAATTGAAACATTAATGGAAAATCAAGATTCGTTGAATTGACGCGTTCCTCCTTAAAAATATCTTTTTTCGTAGGATCTGGATTGGCAAAAGTATATTGCAATGCTCTTTCCTGAAATGATAAAGAAGGCAAGAAACGCAAACGCACAACAGGTGTTCCCAATTTCAATGATGTTACAATTCCTACTTGTCCGCCAGCTTGTGATTTTGCCACCAACGATTTTAAACCATATTGCTCGTATGCATCAATCACTGGAAATGCAACGAAATTTGCCTTGTTAAAGCCCAACATAAAACCAAAATGCAACGTTCGTTCATCGAAGCGTCTATAATTCATTGGCTTTTCCTTTTGAGCACTTACCATAAATGAAAATAATAGACACAATGCTAAAAAAGTATTTTTCATAGAAAGAAAAACGCTTGACATTGAATCATATTGTATTTTTCTCATTTTCACCGTTATTTATCTCCACTATAAATGGTTGCAATTCCCCCTGAGACAAGCTTTGAAGCAACGTTTAAATAACCTACTTTTCGGAGGATTTCCTTCATTGCTTCCCCTTCTGGAAATGCTGCTACTGACTCAGGTAAATAAGCATAGGCTTTTTCGTCCTTTGAAATTCTTTTACCAAAGAAAGGAATAATGTATTTCGAATGGAAAGCATAATATTGTTTAACAGGAAACTTTTTAGGTTTCGAAAATTCGAGAATCACAATTTTACCTCCTTTTCTTACAACACGTAACATTTCAGATAATCCTTTTTCTAGATTCTCGTAATTACGAACACCAAAACCTACTGTCAACGCATCGAAATATCCGTCTTCAAAAGGCAAATCTTCAGAATCACCCAATCTCATTGAAATCACGTGATCATAACCTTTAGCTTTCATTTTAACGCGACCAACTTCCAACATTCCTTCCGAAATATCCATTCCTACAATTTCCGTCGGATTCAATTTCAAACTTTCAATTGCAAAATCACCTGTTCCACTAGCTAAATCCAATATTCTTTGCGGGTTTAATGGTCGAAGCATCTTAACCGCCTTTCTTCTCCAAATTCTATCAATTCCAAGTGACAAAAAATGATTTAAAAAATCATATCGCTTTGAAATATTATTAAACATTTCAGCCACTTCCTCTTTCTTGGATGTATTTTCGTTACCGTATGGCTTTACTACTTTCGTTTCTGACATATGTATCTATTTATTATGCTCAAGTTAGTTGCGAGTTGCTAGTTTTTGAACCAATACAATTATCGTTTTCTCAACTTGTAATTTGCAACTTGTAACTAGTAACTAGTAATTTGTAACTTGCAACTCATTGCGCTAAAAGTTCCTCTACTTCCAACAATAACTGTTCTCTATCAATGGAAACAACTCCGCTTTTTTCGCAAACCAAACCTCCAGCAATATTTGAAATTTCTGCAATTAAATTGATTGACACCCCTGCAACCAAGCAAAGTGTAGCAATTGAAATTACAGTGTCTCCTGCACCACTCACATCAGCAATATTTCTTAAATGAGCAGCAATATATTCTTGTGATTGACCTTCTTTAATAAAAACGCCATGTTCTGAAAGGGTCACAAAAGAAATTTTATTATTCAATTCATTTTCAAGCTTCACAACTGCTTCTTCAAATTTTTCTGGAGAGTGAACATACGAAAAATCAAATCCGAGCCCTTCTTTAAGTTCTTTTAAATTAGGTTTAAATAACGTAACATTTTTATATGCTAGGAAATTTTCTTTTTTTGGATCAACCGCTGAAACAATACCTTTTTCATTTGCTAAAGAAATAACACTTTCTATGAGCAATGGCGTAAGAACACCTTTGTTGTAATCTTCAAAAATAATTCCATCTACACCTTTGTTAATCAATAATTTAATTAGCTCAATTAAATCCTTTTCTTCAAGTGTTGAAATGGGATCTATTTGCTCTGAATCAATTCTTAAAAGCTGTTGATTATTACCAATAACTCTCGTTTTAACAGTCGTTATTCTTTCTCCGCTATAAACTAATCCTTCATCTGAAATTCCAGATTCCAATAACAAGCTTTTTAAAACATTACCTTGTTTATCGTTTCCAACAACGGAACAAATAATCGGTTTCGCTCCCATTGCAATAAGATTCACCGCAACATTCGCTGCACCTCCTAACCTGTCTTCTTCAAGATCTAAACTGACAATTGGAACTGGTGCTTCTGGGCTAACGCGATTAACTTTTCCTCTCAAATAAGAATCAATCATTACATCCCCAATTACGAGAATACGTTTGCCAACAAATTGCTTGAAAAGGTTTTTAAAATCCATTATTTTAATTTTTCTAAAGCATTTTTTATTCTTTTCATCGCTTCAGTTAATGTTTCTTCAGATGCCGCATATGATATTCTGATACAATTAGCATCACCAAATGCATCACCTGTCACGAGCGCGACCAATGCATGATCCAATAGAAACAAACACATATCGTCCGCATTATGAACAGTTATAACATTGTATGATTTACCGAAGAAATGCGAGATATCTGGAAAAACATAAAATGCTCCACCAGGCACATTTGCCTTAACGCCATCCATATCGTTTAATGCATTCAATACTAATTGTCTTCTATTTTTAAATGCAGAAATCATATCTTTCAAGACACTTGGGTCAGCTTTCATTGCTGCGATTGCAGCTTTTTGTGTGATTGAACATGTAGCAGATGTAAATTGCCCTTGAACTTTCGTACACGCATCCGCAATTGCTTTAGGAGCTCCAATATATCCAAGTCTCCAGCCGGTCATCGCCCAAGCTTTAGAAACACCATTTACTGTTACAACTTGGTTATAAACTTCTGGAAATTGAGCTAAACTTTCGTGCTTACCAATAAAATTGATATGCTCATATATTTCGTCTGATATTACAATGATGTGCGGATAATTTTTGAGCACATCTGCAAATTCTTTTAATTCTTCTTTCGTATAAACAGAGCCTGTTGGATTACAAGGCGTGGAGAAAATCAACATTTTTGTTTTAGGCGTAATCGCAGCTTCCAATTGCTTTCCTGAAATTTTAAAATCACTATCAATTCCAGCTTTAATGATTACAGGGACACCTTCAGCAACTTTAACTATTTCCAAATAAGAAACCCAATATGGCGCAGGAACAATAACTTCATCACCTGGATTGATGATGCTTAAGACAACATTTGCAATTGATTGTTTTGCACCTGTTGAAGCAACAATTTGATCTTTTGAATAATCTAACCCGTTATCACGCTTAAACTTCAATGAAATACTTTCTCTCAAATCATCATATCCTTGAACAGGCGTATACATGGTAAAATTATTATCCATTGCTTCTAAGGCAGCATCTTTTATGAATTGTGGAGTAAAGAAATCCGGCTCTCCTAAACTCAAAGAAATGATATCCTTTCCTTCAGCTTTCAACTCCCTGCTTTTTCTTGACATTGCAATGGTTGCGGACTCTTCCATCGCCATTAAACGATCTGATAATTCTATCATAACTAATATGCTAAATTTTCTTACAAAACTAAACAACTTCAACGAACAAACACCTCATTCCGAGTAAAATTAAAGGAAGAATTCAAGAGTCAATTGTGAATAAAACAATGGAATTTAAAAAAACCATCTGTTTGATTTATGTAAATTTGTGAAACACATGATGGAAAAAAAATTCATTGATATTGAAAACATTATCAAAAACAAAAATCCTAGGTTGTCTAAATGGCTCCCAGGTTTTATTTTACGGTACTTAAAACGAATTTTACACGAAGATCAAATTAATGATTTTCTTGCTAAACAGAAGGATGTTTATAATATTGATTTCTGCATTGCAGTAATGGAATATTTAGAAATTACGGTGGAAATTAATGGATTAGAAAACATTCCTAAAGACAAAGCGGTCATCATTGCACTCAATCACCCACTCGGTGGAATGGATGCAATTGCTCTTGTAGCTGCACTCAAAGGACATCGAGAAGATCTCAAATTCATTGTGAATGACATATTGATGAACTTAAAAAATCTCGAAGGGTTATTTGTTGGAATAAATAAGCATGGTAAATTGGGCGTTTCAACTAGAAATCAAGTACTCGATGTTTTTAGCACAGATGAAGCAGTTTGTGTTTTCCCCGCTGGACTAGTGAGTAGAAAACAAAAGGGAAAAATAATGGATCTTGAGTGGAAAAAGACATTTGTAACATTTGCAAAAAGATTGAATCAACCGATTGTTCCAATTTATATTGACGGTGAATTATCAAAATTCTTTTACCGTTTATCGAATTGCAGAAAATTCTTTGGAATAAAGGCTAATATTGAAATGCTGTATCTTGTGAATGAATTATATAAACAGAAAGGCAAAACGATTTCATTCACTGTTGGAAAAACAATTTACAGCCAAGAATTAGATTTATCTAAATCAGAAAAAATTATTGCACAGGAAATAAAAAATACCGTTTATTCCTTAGCATCAAAAAAAATATAAAATGGAAAAAATTATTGATCCTATTCAAAAAGATATATTGAAATCAGAATTATCGAAAGATCGTTTTGTTCGTGTAACACGCAAAGGAGAAAATGAAATCTATATTGTCAACCAGCAAAATGCACCAAATGTTCTTCAAGAAATTGGAAGATTACGCGAAGTTACTTTTAGAGCTTCTGGCGGTGGAACAGGATTATCTGTTGATTTAGACGAATATGATACCAACGATATTTGCTACCAACAACTAATTGTATGGTCTCCTGAAGATGAAGAAATAATTGGTGGATACCGGTTTATTAAATGTGCAGATGCGATTGATCCAAAGACAAATGAAATTCATTTATCAACTACCCATTATTTTGATTTTTCAAAAAAATTCATTGAAGACTATCTTCCTTTTACAATTGAACTTGGAAGAAGTTGGGTTCAACCAAGTTTTCAGCCTTCGGTGAATCCAAGAAAAGGATTATTTGCTTTAGATAATATTTGGGATGGTTTGGGGTCATTAATTGTACTAAATCCTGAGATCAAATATCTTTTTGGAAAGGTTACGATGTATCCAAATTACAATACAGCAAGTAGGGATTTCTTACTTCATTTTATGAAACATTATTTTCCGGATACAGAAAACCTAATGAAACCATTTCATCCACTTATTCAAGATTACGACAAAGACTATGTTTCAGGTCAATTAAAAGGATTAGATTTTAAAGATGGATTCAAAGTATTAAACAGCGCTGTTCGTGAAAATGGTGAATTCATTCCGCCATTGGTTAACATTTATATGAATTTATCGGGAACAATGAAAACGTTTGGAACGGCAGTCAACCCTGAATTTGGAAATGTTGAGGAAACTGGTATTCTTGTTACGATTGCTGATATTTATCTGGAGAAGAAAGAACGTCACATGACGTTTTAATGATTTTGTTTTCTGTTTCACAGCTAAAAAGTTGGCAAAAAGGATTAAAATAGAGAAGGTTGAATTGTCGTATAGTTAGAATAAAACTTACTCGTCCAAAAGAAGAAGTCAGTCTACGAATTGCACAAATTTCCACGATTTTTTTCTGAGTAATTTACTTTTTAGAACAAGTTAAATTTATGAAATGCAATTAAACTAGTAATTTATATTTGTCGAAATTTGTGTGATACGCGAATAAAAAATATATTTTGCATTACAAGTTATTTATTAAGCGATGAAGTAATCTTACATGATTCTATGTTTTTTTTCAACCTTAATTATCCAATAAATCTTCATTGAAATTTAAAACGTTAGAATGTTTATTCCAAGTTTTTGAGATATTCTCCCAGACGATAATAATAAATATAAGCGATAAAAAAGTCATGATATAATACCCTATTCCCGTTAACGCAGTCGATTTACCACCGAAATTTAAGGTGAAATTTGTGGCAATTAATAAAAATAATAAAGACACTATCAAGAAAAAAGTAAATACTAGCGCAATTACTTTGGTTGCCTTACCTCTTGAAAATGAAATAAATAAAGTTGTTACAAAATAAAGCGCAATGGGGAGAAATGGAACTTTAAATTCAAATCCATTAATAACCTTTCTAGATCCAGCATGATATGAGCCTCCTCCAAACAAACCAACGTAATAACCCGATTCAAATACATTTATTCTAAAGGGTAAAAACAACGTTAAAACAAGTAAAACCCCAATTATAACATACCAAAAAGTATAATTTGAAAGGAATGATTTATTATGTTGCATATTTCGATTAATCCTCTGAAAGACAATCAATAGTCACCATTTGCCCTACCATGCAAATGCTTCCTCCTTCAATTTCTGTATAACGAACATGAATATCTTTACCTTCCACCAAATCAATTTCAAAATTAGTAAGATTTTGGGGTTCTAATTTTGAACCGTTAACCAATTCAAGAACCCATCCACAGCCATCCAAGCCTGTAAGATTTTTTAATTCGGCATGTTCAGAATTTGCACAATTAGTATCCTTAGCACAAGATCCCAAAATCAAGAGAGAAAAAAGATAAATAAATTTTCTCATGACATTTAAATATCAGTCACTAATTGATGCTTTTCAATCAATTTACGCATGTTAATTAAAGCATATCTCATTCTACCCAATGCAGTGTTGATGCTAATATCCTCCGCTTCAGCAATATCTTTGAACGACATATCGTTATAGATTCTCATTTTTAGAATATCACGTTGAGTTGTTGGTAAATGGTCAACCAAACCTACCATTTGCTTTTCAAGTTCTTCGTAAGACATCACTTCTTGAATGTTTTTGTCCTCTTGAGAAAGTGTGCTAAAAATATTGAAATCATCTTTCATTGAAGAAGATTCAGAAATCAAACGCACCTTACTATTTTTTCTGAAATGATCAATTACAAGATTGTGTGCAATTCGCATCGCCCAAGGCAAGAATTTTCCTTCTTCATTATATGTACCTAATTTGAGGGTGTTAATGATTTTAACAAATGTTTCCTGGAAAACATCTTCTGCTAACATTTTGTCTCTCAATTTTAGATAAATAAAACGGAACATTTTATCTTTGTGACGCATTAAAAGGACTTCAAAAGCCTTATCATTTCCGTCAAGATACGCTGTGATCAACTCACGATCATCCATACACTTCATAGCCATAACTTCAAGTTTAGTAATTTAAATCTTCGAACTTATTAAGCGTATACGTGTTTTATAGGCGATCTTTATTTTAGAATTATATATGCTAAAGTACAAACTAAATTGAATAATCCAAAAAAAACTTTTTATTTTTTAAATGACGTGTAACATTGCAACTTCGCAATATTGCGTAGAACACCTTATTTTACTGAACAAAATGATCCTTTTTCATACTATTTTGAATTAAAAACCACGAACTTTTAAAACAATAACTTTTTACAACAAAACTGTTTTTATCTTTGTTATATTCTATTTAAAATATGTCCAAACAAAAATATATCGAAGTTAAAGGTGCGCGCGTTCACAACCTGAAAAACATGGATGTGAATATTCCTCATGGAAAGATGACTGTTATTACAGGATTATCTGGATCTGGAAAATCATCCTTAGCGTTTGATACTTTATTTGCAGAAGGACAACGCAGATATATTGAGAGTTTATCGTCTTATGCGCGACAATTCTTAGGAAAGTTAAACAAACCCGAAACGGATTACATTAAAGGAATTTCACCTGCAATTGCAATAGAACAAAAGGTGATATCGAGTAATCCAAGGTCAACAGTTGGAACAACAACAGAAATATACGATTACTTAAAGATTGCATTTGCACGAATTGGAAAAACCTTCTCTCCTATTTCAGGCAATGAAGTTGTCAAACATTCCGTTGCAAATGTGATTGATTTTTTAAAGACCTTAAACGCTGAGGAGCGAATTTATATCGTCAATCCAATTCATGATTTTAAAAAGTATGGCATTGAGCGTCAGCTAAACTTATTAAAACAACAAGGATATACACGTTTGTTACTGAACGATGAAATTATAGATTTGGATGACTGTATTTCAACTACTCCAAAAGATATTGAAAACGCCTTTTTAGTTATTGATAGAATTGCAGTTTCCTTTACGGAAGAAAATGAAGCGAGATATGCTGATTCCATTAATTTAGCTTTCGTTGAAGGACACGGTGACTGCTCAATTGTAATCGCTTCTAATTTTAAGAAATTTCCTTTTTCAAATCGGTTTGAATTAGACGGAATGGAGTTTCAAGAACCAAATGAACATTTCTTTACGTTTAACAATCCTTTCGGAGCGTGTAAAATGTGTGAGGGTTATGGTCAAGTAATTGGAATTGATCCGAATCTTATTATTCCCAATAAAAGTTTAAGCGTTTACGAAGGTGCTATTGCTCCCTGGAAAGGAGAATCGATGGGAGAATATCTCAATGAATTAGTTTATAATGCAAAGAAATTTGATTTCCCTATTCATCGTCCAATTGCTGAGTTAACAGAAAAAGAACTAGCTTTATTATGGTCTGGAAATCAATATTTCACTGGAATCAACGGTTTTTTTAAGTTTGTTGAAAGCCAAGCGTATAAAATTCAATACCGCGTGATGCTTTCTCGTTATCGCGGAAAAACAGAATGTTCAGATTGCCGAGGTACGCGTTTACGGAAAGATGCAAACTACGTTAAGATTGCTGGTCATTCGATAACTGATGTTGTTTTGCTACCTTTAGAAGAATCGCACGCTTTTTTTTCTTCTTTGAAATTAAGCGATTACGATCGACAAGTTTCAAAACGAATTTTACCTGAAATAATCAGTCGATTGAGTTTCCTTTTGAATGTTGGATTGGGTTATTTAACCTTGAACCGTCAATCAAACTCCTTATCTGGAGGTGAATCGCAACGCATCAATTTGGCAACATCGTTAGGAAGTTCACTAGTTGGTTCGATGTACATTTTGGATGAGCCGTCCATTGGTTTACATCCCAAAGACACAAAACGATTGATTTCAGTTTTACACGAATTAAGAGATCTTGGAAATACGGTTATCGTTG
>CANNKP010000004.1 GCA_947505255.1 Flavobacteriales bacterium | reverse complement strand
TTCGTTTTTCATAGTAATTAAATAGGGGAGTTTAACATTTCCACATGAGGAATATCGTCTTCTAAATATTCTTTTCCAGTACTTATAAATCCATGTTTATTGTAATATTGTTCCAAATGTTTTTGAGCAGAAAGTCGAACAGGAACTTTACCAAATTCATCCATTGCAAAAGCCATGCATTTAACCATTAATTCGTGACCAATTCCTTTACCACGACTAGCTTCGTCAATAACAACTCTACCGATTGAAACTTCTGAATAGGAAAGTCCTGGAGGAAGTATTCTTGCAGTTGAAATCACTTTACCAAAGCCATCTCTACAAATTAAATGATAACATTTTTTGTCTTTACCATCTAAATCTAGGTAAGAACAGTTTTGTTCAACAACAAAAGCTTTTAATCGTAAAGCAATAATGTCATGAAATTCATTTGTTGTTAATTCTGGGTAATATTTTACTTGCCAATCTAAATGCATCTTCTTTGAATTTGTAATTTATAATTTGTTATTCGGATTATGATTTTCCAATTAATTCCCGCGCATTATGTTTGAATAACACCAACATTATATGGCTTTTCAGCTTTTTTGTGATTTGCCATTTGAATGCCTAAAGACAAAACTTTTCGCGTATCAGCTGGATCAATAATCGCATCGACCCATAATCTACTTGCAGCATACAAAGGAGAAACTTGTTCGTCATATCTATTTTTAATGGTTTCCGAAAGTTCTTTTTCTCTTTCAGGAGTAATTTCTTCTCCTTTAGCTTTTAAAGACGCAACTTCAATTTGCATTAACACTTTTGAAGCAGATGCGCCTGACATAACAGCAATCTCAGCAGTTGGCCAAGCAACGATAAGTCGCGGATCATATGCTTTTCCGCACATTGCATAGTTTCCAGCACCATAGCTATTACCAACAACAACCGTGAATTTTGGAACAACTGAATTTGCCATGGCATTTACCATTTTTGCGCCATCCTTTATAATTCCACCATGTTCACTTTTCGAACCAACCATGAAACCAGTTACATCTTGGAAGAAAACCAATGGTATATTTTTTTGATTACAATTCATGATGAAACGTGCTGCTTTATCAGCTGAGTCAGAATAAATCACACCACCAAATTGTGTTTCTCCTTTTGCATTTTTAATGATTTCACGCTGATTTGCCACAATTCCAACACTCCAACCATCGATTCGAGCATACGTGCAAATGATGGATTTACCATAGTCAGCTTTGTATTCAGTTAATTCAGAATCATCCACAATTGTTCGAAGCAATTCTTTTGTATCGTAAGGTTTATTTCTTTCTGAAGGCATTATTCCATATACATTCTTTAATGGAACTTTTGGGTCAACACTTTCTATTCTATCGAAACCTGCATTTTCAGGTTGACCAATTTGCCCAATCATTTTGCGAATAGTAGCTAAACATTCCTGATCATTTGCAGATTTATAATCGCAAACGCCAGATATCTCTGTATGAGTTGTTGCCCCACCTAACGTTTCATTGTCAATATTCTCACCAATTGCTGCTTTAACCAAATAAGATCCAGCAAGAAAAATAGTTCCTGTTTTGTCAACAATTAATGATTCATCCGACATTATTGGAAGATAGGCACCACCAGCAACACAACTTCCCATAACAGCAGCAATTTGTACAATTCCCATTGAACTCATTATCGCGTTATTTCTAAAAATACGTCCGAAATGTTCTTTATCCGCGAAAATTTCATCTTGCATTGGAAGATATACACCAGCTGAATCAACTAAATAGATAATTGGCAAACGATTTTCCATCGCAATTTCTTGAGCACGTAAATTCTTTTTTCCTGAAATTGGAAACCAAGCTCCAGCTTTGACTGTTGCGTCATTTGCAACAACAATACATTGCTTTCCAGAAACAAAACCAATCACAATTACAACTCCAGCAGAAGGGCATCCGCCATGTTCTTTATACATTCCATATCCAGCAAAAGCGCCCATTTCAAAACGCTCAGAGTTTGGGTCTAGTAATAAGTCAATACGCTCTCTTGCAGTTAACTTTCCACTTTCATGTAATTTCTCAACTCTTTTTTTTCCACCACCTTCAGCGATGATTGATAATTCACGTTCAACTGCGCTTATTTTTAGGCGCATTTGATCGTCATTTATATTAAATTCTAATTCTTTTTTAGAAATCGCCATTCTTTACTTTTTTTAAGCTCACCAAATATAATAAACAGTGGGCTTTGATTCATCATGAAACAGTTAGAAATACAGAATAATATTGAAATATGTATTCAGAAACATTATTCAACACCTAGATGTTTGAAATTACATGATTAATTGATGAATCTAAATGTTAAATTTGCCACATGCAAGATTCGTTTAAACACAAAGGAATGCGAAGGCAATTAATTGCCCAACTAAGACAAGATAGCAGAATTACGAATGAAGCAATTTTTGAGGCATTTGATAAAATACCAAGACATTTTTTTTTGGATTTGGCTTTTGTAGAACAAGCTTACACGAATATGGCATTTCAGATTGGAGCTGGACAAACTATTTCACATCCTATAACAGTTGCCTTTCAAACACAATTATTGGATATTCAAAGAGGGGATAAAATTTTAGAAATTGGCACTGGTTCTGGTTTTCAGACGTGTATTTTGTGCCAGATGGGAGCTAAAGTATTCTCAATTGAAAGACAAAGAGAGTTGCACCTAAAAGCAAAAAAAATAATTCACGATTTAAATTTTACTCCTCGCTTATCTTTTGGTGACGGTTATTTAGGATTGCCATTAATTGCTCCGTTTGATAAAATTATTGTTACATGTGGAGCACCTGATATTCCTCAAACATTAAAAGATCAACTAAAAACAGGAGGGGTGATGATCATTCCAATTGGCGAAGGAAGCGAGCAAATTATGAAGCGAATAGTGAAAGTTTCTGAAACTGAATTTCAAGAAGAAGAATTAGGGACGTTTAAATTTGTTCCTATGCTTGAGAGAAAAGTTAAATAAATCAGTTCCAGAATTATATTATTCTTATTTTGAATAGTTGTAAGTCCGTGAAATTTTGACGCTTAATTATCGCCACAGATTCACAGATTTTACTTCCTCACAAACAAGCGTTTTTAATAAACTTGAATGATGCAAAAGTATTATCTGTGACAAATTTTAATTATCGCCACAGATTCACAGATTTGACTTCCTCACAAACAAGCGTTTTTAATAAAATTGAATAATGCAAAAGTATTATCTGTAACAAATTTAAATTACCGCTACAGATTCACAGATTATATTTCTTCGTTTAATAAAACAGTAATAAAAAAGGTTTGAAAATCAGTGAATCTGTGGCAACTTTTTTTAACACTTGATAAATCAACTTATTTGTTTAGATGGGCAAAAAAGAAAGGGATTAATTTCTTAACCCCTTTCTTAATTTATTTTTTCACTGAATTCCGAATCATAAATCCCAAATCAATTAATGCCCCATTGCTGCCATATATCTTTCCGCATCTAAAGCTGCCATACAACCTGTTCCTGCAGCTGTTATTGCTTGACGATACGTTTTATCTGCTGCATCACCTGCAACAAATACTCCTGGTACATTTGTTTTGGAAGTTCCCGGCTGTGCATATTTAATATAACCTGTTTCATCTAGATCGATAAATCCTTTAAATATATCTGTGTTTGGGTGATGACCAATAGCCACGAAAAACCCCGTACAAGGAATTGTTTTTTCTTCACCTGTTATACTATTTTTCACATGTGTTCCTGTCACAACATTTCCATCACCCAAAACTTCAACTGTATCAGTATTGAAAAGAATTTCAATGTTTGGAGTGTTTTTTACACGATCAGTCATGATTTTAGATGCTCTGAATTCATCACGACGCACAAGCATTGTCACTTTCGTGCAAAGTTTAGATAGATAATGAGCTTCTTCACAAGCAGAATCGCCCGCTCCAACAATAACTGTTTCTTGTCCTCTGTAAAAGAAACCATCACACACAGCACAAGCAGAAACACCACCACCTAATTGAAGGTATTTTTGCTCAGATTCTAATCCTAAGTATTTTGCAGAAGCACCAGTCGAAATAATTACTGTATTTGCGTGAATTTCTTTATTTTCCTCCGTCCAACATTTATGAATCGGTCCTGTAAAGTCAACCTTTGTAATAAAACCATATCGAACGTCTGTTTCAAATCTTTTAGCTTGCGCTTCTAACTGAACCATCATTTCGGGACCTGAAATCCCATCAGGATAACCAGGGAAGTTTTCTACTTCATTCGTTGTTGTTAATTGACCACCAGGTTGCATTCCTTGATAAAGAACTGGTTTCATATCTGCTCTAGCGGCATAAATAGCAGCCGTGAATCCCGCAGGACCAGAACCAATAATCAAACAATCCACTTTTTCTATTTCGCTCATTTGAATTCTATTTTAAGTTGAAAAATTTCGAAATACAAAAATAAACGAATAAGTAGAAACATGCTATTAGAATTGTAACAAAAAATCAAATTATTGTTTTTAAACTAGAATAGTTAAAATGAAGATATTTCTTTTAAGAATAGAGCGTTATAACATGCTAAAATTAATCAGCTCAAAACATTTTGAAATTCGAAATAAAGGAGCTACTTTTGTACCCCATTTTCCGGACACAAAGAATGATAGATACTGAATTGTACGAAGCAAAAGAATTATACCCATTTCAAGCAAAAACTGTTCATTCCATTATAGAAGAGCTTGAAAAAAACGGTAAAAAATTCAATTTACTATTTCAGTTGCCTACGGGCGGTGGAAAAACAGTTATTTTCTCTGAAATTGCAAGAAAATTTATTGAGAAAACGAATGAAAAAGTATTAATTCTAACCCATCGAATAGAATTATCCGTTCAAACTTCTAAACAGTTGTTTGCCATTGGAGTAAATAACATGGTTATAAATAGTGATGTCAAGAAGATTGATAATCAGGATGAATTTCCATGCTTCATTGCAATGGTGGAAACGCTCAATAATCGGTTAAATGAAGATGAGAATTTTATTAAAGATGTAGGATTGGTAATCGTTGATGAAGCACATTATAACAGTTTTAGAAAGATTTTCCAATTTTATGAAAACGGTAATATATTAGGCGTTACAGCAACACCTTTAAGCAGTAATAAAGCATTGCCATTAAATGATAATTACAATAAATTAATTGTTGGAGAAAGTATTTCTTCTTTAATTGAAGGAGGCTATTTATCTAATGCTGAATCATATACGTATGATGTTAATTTGCATGGATTAAAAATTGGTTCCAATGGAGATTTCACAGTTAACAGTTCAGATCAGGTTTACGGGAATTTTTTCATGCAGGAGAAATTGCTTTTCGCATATGAAGAAGTAGCTATTGGAAACAAAACGTTGATTTTTAATTCAGGAATTGATACTTCTTTGAGAGTTGAAGAAACCTTTAAGAAACGTGGTTATCCAATCCGACATTTAGATTCAACCTATAGTGATAAGGATAGAAAAGATATCTTGAAATGGTTCAAAGAAACACCAGATGCAATTTTGTCTTCGGTAGGTATTCTAACAACTGGTTTTGATGAGCCAACAGTACAAACGATTATTTTGAACCGTGCAACACGATCGTTGACTTTGTATCACCAAATGATTGGAAGAGGCTCACGTAAATTACCAAACAAAAGCGAATTTAAATTAATCGATCTTGGTAATAATGTTAGACGTTTTGGTTTGTGGCAAGATTATTTGAACTGGCAAGATGCTTTCCGCTTTCCAGATCGCTTTTTGGAATCTCGTTTGTCAGAAAATGATGACTTAGAATTCGAAGTTGAATATGAATTTCCCAGGGGAATGAGTGATATTATGAAAACAGATTTATTGGAGAAATTCAATATCAAAGATGTTTATTATGAATGTGTTGATAGTGGTCGAAAAGGAAAGGAAGCAGTAGATTTATCTATGGAGAACCATTTTGAGGTGATTGTTGAAGCTGCTACAGATTTTTATCACGCTTTAGAATTAATGGCTGTTATACAAGAACATGTTGAGCACAGGTTGAAACATTATACAAAGTGTATTTCTAAAAGCACCCCAAATTATTTGAAATATTTAATTGAAACATACAATAGGCAATTGCGCCAGAAACTGCGCAATGTTTTAGATGACGAATAATTTTAATAAGTTAAACTGATTTCAACTGTATCAAAAGCGGTTGTATAGGCACTTTTTAATCCTTGATTAGCTGTGCCTAGAACCCAGTAATAATAGGAATAATCTGTGTTTCCATCGTTAATGCAGTAGATAGAAGTATTTACTGGGCCATTTAATATTTGCTCTGCATCACTGCAACATTCTGCGCATCCTTCTTTACCTGCTTGCTTTATGTATTTTAATTGATCACCAGGCATTGGGCTTGAATTGAAGAATACGAGTTTCACCCATGCTTTCGCTTTGGTTGAATAGTTCCTGATATTATCTTCTTTTGTTGTTAAATCTGAAAAATAGACTGTTTCGATAATTTCAAAATAATTTGTTTTGTTAATAGTAATAATATACTTCTCCATTCTGTCACGGGGAAACGTAAAAGAATAGGCACCATCAGTTCCAATTGTAGTTGTACTTATTAATTGTTGTTGGGTTGTTGCAACTGGAACTTGATACAATTTAATTTCGGCTCCATTAAGATTTTGATTGAACGTTAAATCAGTGATAGTTCCTTTTAAAACAAAATTCGCTTGACCTTTCTTGCAAGAAACGGTAAAAAAGAAAAGAAATATAATAGGTAAGAATCTCATCAGTAATTTTATTAAAGTTAATTTATTCTTTTCATTCCAACAATTATTTGTTGAAAAGAATTATAAACATTTTTTAGGTTTTTAAAGTATATCTTGCTCCCAAAATATTATTAATTGAACGTTTTTAATATGAGTGAAAATGGGATTGTACCGCAAGGTAAAGGAATGGGAATTGCAGGTTTTGTAATTTATTTGTGTCATTAATCCCCCCTATTATTTTCGGAATGGTAACAATATCTGTCGGTTGAGGCAGTGGAATAGGGTTAGGGTACTCCTGAATAGTCGTTTGTATTTTAAGTGTAGTTTTAACTGTAATGTCAATGATAAAGTTAGGTGAAACTGGCAGTAAAAAAGGTTTGGCAATTGCAGGTATGATTATAGGAGTTGCAGCTAGAGCTTTGAGTTTAATACTATTGTTAGCAGTAAATACCGCTGCTAGTAGCGTTGATGTTCAAGAATTAAATAAGACAGCACAAGAAATGCAAAATATGAAAGAATATTTAACATTTGAAAAATGTAAAAGCTCCTTCGGGAGTTTTTTTTTGACCTTTTTTTTGTGAATTTTAAAAAGCTTCAATGCGTTAATATACAATTAAATACAGTATTTATTGGAATGCAAACATTATTATAAACTCAAAAAAAAAAAAATTGGATGAATTTAAATTTAATTCTTAATTCAAATAACTCTAACGATTTCTAATCGAATAAATAATCGCTCTGAATAGTATTTTGATAATTGAAAGGTATTAAATATTCATTTACAGTCTGATTGTCAGCGAATATTTTTTTTTAATCTTTATAATTGTCGAAATTATTTATTCACTATTACAAAATTAAAATTACAAATCTATGAAAAAATTATTATCAATAATTGGTATTGGGAGTGCTACAACTTTGCTGGCTCGTACAATCGAAATTAATCCTAATCCAGGTAATGGCGAAGACTACCTATTCGTTGAAGGAGATCAAGTTGGTTTTTTTAATTGGTTATTAAAGTTAATAGGTTTGAAAGATCCATCAATTAAAGTATCTATTAATGATCAATTTATCACAAGAGTTGATGGTGGGAAGTTTTATCAAGTATCTCCAACTTCTGGGATTTATGGTTTTAATGCAGGGTTCACTAAAAACAAAAAACTTCTTGTTATGGCTGTTTTGTGTATTCTAATTGGATTATTTGCATTAATTGGAGGAGGAGGTACAGAAGGATTTTCTATTTTACTTTTTCTGTTAGTGGTTGCATTAATTATGATTTGGCTTTATGGACGTTCAGGGGCATTAATCGCATCTGTTAGTTGTTATAAAGATCAATATGGTGAGAACATTCGCATAAAATCAGGATTAACTGGGAAAAAACTAGATAAAGCTGATTTTGAAAATGTTTTCAATGCATTGAAAAATGCTTCAAGTAACAGTAGTAATTATTATAAAAAATAAATTAGTATTTTGATTTTGTTTTATATTTGAAGGGAAAGAGTTATCTTTCCCTTTTAACTTTTTATATATGGCTATAATTGATGTAATCTTTCATGAAGGTGATGAGTTTGTGTACAAATGGTCACCGAACAATAACGCCAAGAATAGCCAAGTCAAACTTGGTTCTCAACTCGTCGTTAAAGAAAGCCAAGAGGCTGTTTTTTTTAAGGAAGGGAAATTACTTGATATATTTGGGCCAGGCACTCATACTTTAGAAACTAACAATATTCCACTTTTATCTAAGATAATAAATCTTCCATTTGGTTCACAGTCTCCATTTTTTGCCGAAGTTTATTTTGTAAATAAAAGTGTTGTTTTCAATTCGAAATTTGGAATTTTCCCTTTTAGTTTATTAGATCCCGAATTCAAAATTCCTGTTTCTGTATCAGCCAGAGGAAGTTTTGCATTAAAGGTAGTAGACACAAGGATATTAATTACATCCTTAACGGGAACATCTTTAAAAACAGATAAAGAGAATCTAAGAGATTACTTTAGAGGACTTTTAAGTCAAGCTGTAAAGAATTCTATTACGGATTTAAGCCGTAAAAACAGTATTAGCCCATTTGCTTTAGAAATAATTTGTGATGAAGTTTCTAAAAGTGTCAGACCAATAGTTAATGAGGTATTCAATGAATATGGCTTGGAACTAGCCTTATTTAATATTGAAGGTATACCAGTAGATGCCTCAGATCCGAAGGTACAGACTCTTCTCAATGAATATCAAAGAATCATGTCTGAAGATGTTCAAGAAAGACTTAGACTTAAACGAAGAGCAGAGAATATAGAGGTATTTAAAATTGAAAGAAGTTATGATACTTCAGAGAAATTAGCTGAAAATTTAGGTAATACTGAAAGCGGGAGTGGAATTATTGGAGCAATGATTGGAATGGGAGTGGCTAGCCCTATTGCAAGCGGTTTAAGTAATAACCTAAGTCAAAATCTGTCAAATAATGTAAGTCCCGAATTAAGCTCTGAAGCCCAGTTTTTTTACTCTATCGATGGTAAGAATAAAATTGGTCCTATTAGTTTGACTATTTTAAAACAGCAATATAAAGCAGGTATGATATCTGAAAATACACTGGTGTGGAAAAGTGGTTTAAGTAAATGGGTAACATTAAACTCTTTAGATGACGCAGGTTCGTTTATCAACGAAGGACCTCCTGATTTACCGAATAACTAGTTAAAATATATAAACTGAAAATTTAGGAATGCAAGTAAATTGTTCTTTCTGTAAAAGCCCAATAGATTCATCCTCTGAAAGATGTGAGTGGTGCGGATCTATTGATCCAGTAGATAAAATTGCTATTAATTCAAAAATTCAGCCCTCACAATCAACCGTTTACAATTCTAGGGATTTAGATCAAGAAGATTTTAATAAAAAAAAGATAAACGTCTTCCTTCAAGAGATATCTAACATAAATTCATTACACAAAACTTCATCTAATAAAGGTTTGTTCGGTTCTTTAATGGACAGATTGGAAGGGTCTAATCTTGAAAAACGTAAAATAGATCTTATTAATGGTTTTAATGAGAAAATGGATGATGACTCTATTGATTTGATCTTTCGCAAAGTGAATTCTGAGCATATAATCTTTTTAAAAAACAAGTCTTCAAGGGAAAATATATTTAATCCGTCTAACTCTCAAGAACTAGTTTCAAAACCGATAATGTTAAGTTGGATAAGCTTATTAAAAAATAACTTGAAAGCAATTCAAAGCCCTAATTTAAAAAACGATATTTCTCTTCTAATTAATAATTATTGAAATGAAAAAATTTATATTCATCCTTCTGATTTTAGCTGGAATTCTTAACCTTTTTATTTATTTGATTTTTTTTAATTTAAACGAGGGTGTATTAAAACTTCTTTTATCTGAATCTTCAATTATAATTTCAGGTATTGTAATATTAACGATTAATAATAGAAGCCCCCATGAAGGATTTAAGATTGCTGGTGGTTTAGTATCAGCAATGATTGCGATGCCTCAATGGATAATTTCTTATTTCATTTCAAATGACCTGAAAATGAATTTTATATTCTTAATTTGGGTTTTACTTTTATTTTTCCAATTAATCATCTTGGCATCAGTATTTCTTATAAAGCCAAGACCATAATCAAAATTGGTTTTTTTGAAGAATAAGAATTTTACTTAAATTAGTAAACTTTAACCTAAAATAATCGAATATAAATAATTTGTATTGAAACATTAGACAAAGATTTTTCAAATTCTGATTTAGTAATATCTACTCAATCAAAAAACTTTTTAAAATATGCTGCAAAATGGGCTAGTTTTTTAGCTATTGTAGGATTTGTATCACTTGGACTTTTAGTCTTAGGATATTTAATAATGCTTTTTATAGGCTCACAGTTTTCTGGAGTTTTGGGAGGAGCACCTATCGCAGTGTTTTCTCTGATTTACATTGGAATAGCTGCACTTTATTTTTTCCCGATTTATTACTTATTCCAATTTGGACAAAAAATTAAAAAAGCTGTTAGGTCAACTAATCAAAATGATTTAGAAGCAGGTTTTGAAAATTTAAAGTCTTGCTTTAAGTTCCTTGGAATTTTTACAATAGTTATTCTTTCATTATACATTTTAATGTTTCTAGTAGCAATAGTCGCTGGAGCAGCTTTTGGATAATATCCCTTATTTTATTTACTAAAAAAGGTCTAGAATTTCTTGGCCTTTTTTTGTGCATTAAACTTTCATCAAATTCAAACTTATTTGAACTATTTCCCTTAATTTTAACATTCAAAAATTATTTTCTCAAAACATACTAAATGACAAACAACGATATTCTTAAAAAACTACGCGTAGCATTACATCTTAGAAATGATGAAATTATAGAAATATTAAATTTAGTTGATTTTAAAGTTACACAAAGTGAACTGGGAGCCTTGTTTAGAAAGGAAGATCATCCTAATTACAGAGAATGTGGAGATCAATTGTTGCGAAATTTTTTGAATGGGTTAATAATTCATATGCGCGGACCAATGGAAGGGAAAGAAGATCAAAATAATTAAAACATACAATTTTAAAAATTATGTCAGACGATAAAAAAGTCATATTTTCAATGGTTGGAGTTTCAAAAACTACACCACAAGGAAAATTAATCATCAAAAATATTTACCTCTCTTTTTTCTATGGAGCGAAGATTGGAATTATTGGAGCAAATGGTTCTGGTAAATCAACCGTAATGAAAATCATCGCTGGATTAGATAAAGCTTATCAAGGTGATGTAGTATTTTCTTCTGGTTATTCTGTTGGGTATCTTTCTCAAGAGCCAGATTTGGATTTGACTAAAACAGTTAAAGAAGTAGTTCTTGAAGGAGCTCAAGAAACTGTCGATGTTTTAAAGGAGTACGAAGAAATCAATAATTCATTCATGGATGAAGAGATTTTGAACGATGCTGATAAAATGGACAAGCTAATTGCTAGACAAAGTGCTGTTCAAGATAGAATTGATGCATTAGACGCTTGGGAATTAGACTCAAAATTGGATAGAGCTATGGATGCATTGCGCTGTCCTCCAGATGATCAATTGATTTCAACTTTATCTGGTGGTGAAAAACGCCGTGTTGCATTATGCCGTTTATTGCTTCAAAATCCTGACATTTTATTATTGGATGAGCCAACCAATCACTTGGATGCTGAATCAATTGAATGGTTAGAACAACATTTACAACAATATCAAGGAACGGTGATTGCTGTAACACACGATAGATATTTCTTAGATAACGTTGCCGGATGGATTCTTGAATTGGATAGAGGAGAAGGGATTCCTTGGAAAGGAAATTACACTTCTTGGTTGGAACAAAAAGGAAATCGTTTAAAGGAAGAGGAGAAAACAGAATCTAAACGACAAAAAATGTTAGCAAGAGAGTTGGAGTGGGTGCGTTTAAATCCAAAAGGTCGACATGCTAAAAATAAAGCGCGTATTGCGAATTACGATAAAATGATGGCTGAAGATAGCCGTGATAAAGAAGATTTATTAGAAATGCCAATTCCGAATGGACCACGCTTAGGTAATAATGTTATTGATGCTGTCCATGTAGGTAAATCATTTGGCGACAAGTTGTTATACGATGATTTGAACTTTAAATTACCTCCAGCTGGAATCGTTGGTGTCATCGGTCCAAATGGTGCTGGTAAAACAACGATTTTCAAAATGATTATGGACGAATTGAATCCTGATTCTGGCGAATTCTCTGTTGGAGAAACAGTGAAAATCGGATATGTTGACCAAACTCATAAAGATATTCAAGCAGAAAAAACTGTATTTGATGTTGTTTCTAATGGATTAGAATATGTGGAAGTTGGTAATCAAAAAATAAATTCACGCGCTTATTTATCGAAATTCAACTTTAATGGATCTGATCAAAATAAGAAAGTTGGAATTTTATCTGGTGGTGAAAGAAATAGATTGCATTTAGCAATGACACTAAAAACAGAGGCGAATGTATTATTGTTAGATGAGCCAACTAATGATATCGACGTCAATACTTTACGTGCCTTGGAAGAAGGAATCATGAATTTCGCAGGTTGCGCAGTGGTAATTTCTCACGATAGATGGTTTTTAGATCGTATTTGCACACATATATTAGCATTTGAAGGAGATTCGCAAGCTTATTGGTTTGAAGGATCGTATTCAGAGTATGAAGAAAATAAGAAAAAACGTCTAGGAGATTCTGGTCCGAAGAGAATTAAATATAGAAAACTTGTGAAGTAGTTATTAGTTGCTAATTACAAGTTGCTAGTTGCTAGTTTTCTTATGACTATTGATTCTGTGACACGATAGAAAGAATTAGACTAGATAATAGTTTAAATTAATTACGAATTACAAATCATTTAATCCGCAGGAATGGACCCATTACACGGAATAACCCTTGAAAAAATGTTAACCGAACTTGTAGAAGAAATCGGGTGGAAGCACATGGGTGAATTATTGAAAATCAATTGCTTTCTGAGCGATCCAAGTATCAAAAGCAGTCTGACTTTTCTCCGTAAAACTCCATGGGCGCGTGCAAAAGTTGAAAAAATGTATTTAGAAAGAATAGTTGATTTCAGAAAATAACGAATACCAAATTTATTTAGAATGAGTGTAAGAAATTTAGAACCAAAGGCTTTGTGGAATTATTTTGCAGATTTAAATGCAGTACCACGTCCTTCTAAGAAAGAAGAAAGAGTTATTCAATTCATGGTGGATTTTGGGAATTCACTTGGTTTGGATACAAAAAAGGATGCTATACAGAACGTTATCATAAAAAAACCGGCAACGTTAGGGATGGAAGATAGAACGACGTTGATTTTACAATCGCATTTGGACATGGTTCATCAGAAAAATGCAGATACTAATTTTGATTTCGATTCACAAGGTATTGAAATGATAGTTGACGGCGATTGGCTTAGAGCGAATGGTACAACTTTGGGCGCTGATAATGGAATTGGTGTTGCATCAATAATGGCGTTATTAGCATCGACGGACATTCCTCATCCGGCTTTAGAAGCAATGTTTACGATTGATGAAGAAACTGGAATGACAGGAGCTATGCAACTGGACGGCTCAAACTTCGATGGTAAGATTTTATTGAATTTGGATACAGAAGATGATGATGAATTGTCTATCGGATGTGCTGGTGGAATTGATACTAATACTTTATATAAGTATAGTCAAGTATCTGTAAATCAAAATTCAGAATTTATAAAAATCTCACTGAGAGGTTTGCTTGGTGGACATTCAGGAATGGATATTGATAAAGGTAGAGGTAATGCGAATAAAATGATGACTCGTTTACTTTATTATTTAAATCCATTGCATTCTATTCAATTAATTTCATTTGATGGAGGAAGTTTAAGAAATGCAATACCGAGAGAAGCGACTGTTGTTATTGCATCTGATAAATCTTCGAAAGGTAAACTTGAAACTGCAATAAGTGACTTTTTAAGTATACTTAAATCGGAATATTCTGTCATTGAACCCAATTTCACTATTTCCACATCAATTGTTGATCCATCAGCAAAAGCTGTCGATAAAGAAGATTTTAAAAAGATTCTAAATACACTTTATGCAGTGCACAATGGTGTTTACCGAATGAGCCCAGATATAAAAGATTTGGTAGAAGCCTCTTCTAGCTTAGCAAGAATCATTTTGAAAGATGGTGAATTTATTACACAATCTTTGCAAAGAAGCAGTGTAGAAACGACAAAAGACGATGTTGCAAATACTGTTCGCGCTGCATTTGAAAATATGGGTTGTGAAGTTATTCAAAGTGGTGATTATCCAGGATGGCAGCCAAATCCTAATTCAGCAATTCTTAATTTAATGACTGAATTGTACAGAGAAATGTACAAAGAAGAGCCAAAAGTTAAAGCGTGTCATGCAGGATTAGAATGTGGAATTCTAGGTAAGCACTTACCAGGAGTTGATATGATCTCCTTTGGACCTAATATTCGTGCTGCCCATTCTCCAGATGAAAAAGTACAAATTTCTTCTGTTCAGAAATATTGGCCGTTTTTATTAGAAGTAATCAATAGAACACCAAAAGCAAATTGACAAGAATACATTGAATACTCAAGATTCACGTGAAGAGCTTGTGAAGCTCGCAAATACTAGAATGCCCTTTGGAAAATTCAAAGGGCATTTACTTATCCAGTTGCCTGAATATTATTTAGTTTGGTATAGAGGGAAAGGATTTCCTGAAGGTAAAATAGGCCAACAATTGCAACTCATGTATGAAATAAAAGCCAATGGGTTAGAAGATCTAATTTATCCGCTCATCAAGAAATAACATTATATAACTTTGAGTAATTAGTAATAACTAATTGATTTTAATTGTTTTAACCACGACTAAAATCATTTATATTATTCAAATAATATACATTACTTAATTATTTTATCATTTTTTGAAACATTCTAGAAGGTCATGCCGTAAATACGACCTGAAACAGATTTAGAAATTCAAAATAAAAACGAATAAGATGATAAATAATTCAATTAAAATAGCTCAGTACAAGTTAAATCAGCATAGATTGCAAGGAGAAAAAAGTAAATTAAATATTTTTGAAGTTGCACAATTGATGGATTCAATTAAAACCTCGCAACAAATAAAAAACAGCGCTACTAGTTCGGTTTTTTATTCTGTATATAATAATTAAGTATTTAAAAATCATATTTTTAAAGGAGCTTTAGCTCCTTTTTTTATGAAATAAATCTTTCGAAAATAGTATAGTACTAACTATCTATTGTCATATGTGAATTAATGATGTATATTTGTATCAACCCAATTGATTACAAATGTTAATTCAAGAAAGACTTCAGTTAATTCTTAAAATGCATAATTTAACTCCTTCAGCTTTTGCTGATCAGATAGGAGTGCAACGATCCAATGTAAGTCATGTGATTTCCGGAAGAAACAAGCCTAGTCTCGATTTCCTAGAGAAAATCCTTAAAACATATCCAAGAGTAAATGCCAATTGGCTAGTAACAGGAGTGATGCCAAAAGATGGTTTTGAAGTTGTGAATAACGCCAAATCAAATCATCCTCCTCAAGATACAAAAGAGAATAAAGTTGGGATAACTGACAAAAAAGATGTTGTTAAAATTATCGAATTTTATAATGACGGTACATTCAAGTTGTATTTTCCTAGCTCGAAATAACTCCAGACCCAATTAGCTCATCTTCAATATACCATGCTGCAAATTGACCTGGTGTGATTCCCTTTTGCTTAGATTCAAATAAGATGTAAAATCCACTTTCCTTTTGAATAATTGTTGCCTTTTTTAATTTCTGTCTATACCTAATCCTTACTAAGCAAGGCAATGACTCTCCATTTATAATCTTATAGTTTAAATTTAACCAGTGAACATCTTGATTTTCAATTTTCAATGCAATTCTATTTAAGCCAGGATGTTGGTCTGTCTGACCTGAATAAACGATGTTTTTTTCTGTGTCAATACCTATTACAAAAGATGGTTCAGGTCGGCCTCCGATGTGCAAGCCTTTTCGTTGGCCAATAGTGTAGTAATGTGCGCCTTGATGCTCTGCTACAACTTTTCCCATTTCTCGGTCATATTCAAATGGAACCGTTAAATGCTCAACATTTTTAATAGAAACAGGAATTGAATCGTAGTTTTTGAATTCGTCAAGTGTTGATGGTATTTCGATCACATCACCTTTGATTGATTTTAATTTCTGCTGAAGGAATTGTGGTAAACTTATTTTCCCTACAAAACAAAGGCCTTGTGAGTCTTTTTTATCTGCCGTCACAAGGTTTAATTCATTTGCAATTGCACGTACTTCTGATTTCTGCAGTTCTCCAATAGGGAACAATGCCTTACTTAGTTGCTCTTGATTTAATTGGCAGAGAAAATAGGACTGATCTTTATTATCATCTTTACCTGCTAACAAACCATAGGTTCCGTCTTTGTGATCAATTTTTCTGCAATAATGACCAGTTGCAACATAATCCGCTCCAAGCTCAAGAGCAGCCTTTAAAAATGCATCAAACTTAATTTCTCGGTTGCATAGGATGTCTGGATTCGGTGTGCGCCCAACTTCATATTCACTGAACATGTAATCAACGATACGTTCCTTGTACTCAACACTTAGATCTATAACCTGAAAAGGAATCCCCAGTTGTTGTGCAATTAATAAAGCATCATTTGAATCGTCAATCCATGGACAATCATCTGAAATAGTAACACTTTCGTCATGCCAATTGCGCATGAACATTCCGATAACTTCATATCCTTGTTGGATAAGTAAGTGCGCCGCCACACTTGAATCAACGCCTCCTGATAGGCCAACTACAACTCTTTTCATTTACCTACAAAAATACAATAAATTAGAATAGCTAATTAAATTACAAATGTAACTAATTATGTAGTTACATTTGTAAATACATGATTTAACGTTATATAACATTTCTATCTAACCATTTTTGGAATCTTTTTTGCTAAATTCGTTTCAATGAAAAAAATCTTTTTTTTATTTTCTTTATTTCTTTTTACTTCCTTAATAGGATTTACGCAAAAATGCGATAAGGTTTTGTTTACAGGGAAAGTTGTCGATTCTACAAGTCTTCAAAGTTTTTACAATTTAATGATTGTGAATCGCAGAACTGGACAAGGCGTTTTTGGTCAGCCAAATGGTTCTTTTTCAATTTATGTTTCAAACGGTGACAGTATTTCAATCTCAGTTACAGGTTATTTCGTTGTTAATTTTAAGGTTGTAGCCGATATAGACTGTCAATTTAGAAGAAAGGTTTATCTAAATCCTAAACTTAGAGATATTCAGGAAGTAATTGTGCGTCCGTTAAAAACATTAGAGCAAATAAAGGAAGAACGTGAAGGCTTGGCAATGCGTGATACTCGCATGGTAACGGGGATTGAAATGTTGCAAAGTCCTATTACAGCTCTTTATCAGGCGTTTTCTAAGAAGGAGCAAAATAAACGTTGGATTGAACAACAAGAGTACAAGGATAACCAACGGAGAATTGTGCAAGAATTATTGAGGTTATATGTTTCCTATGATATCATTGATTTAAGCGAAGAAGAATTTGATCAATTTGTTTCCTTTCTAAATATTAATGAAACATTTCTTAAAACAGCAACAGAAATGGAATTGATAACATTTATTCAAGATAAATTCGACCATTTTAAAATTGTTAGCCAATTTCAAACAACTGAAAAACCTGAATGGCGAAAAACTTTAAAATCTGATTTCAAACGTGCATGCAACGAAATGGTCAATGTATATATAACTAACCATGTAATCGAACTTCCTACTTCTGAAATTGAGCATTTTATAACGTTTATGAATATTGACGCAAATTATCTGAATAGCCATACAGATGAAGATGTTTTTAATATGGTCTATTCTAAATATAATGATTTTGTTGCCTTTTATAAAATAGATATCCGACTGGTAAATGTAAACTTTAACTTAACTGAAGTAAATAATGAGGATTGGAAATGGGACCTTAAACATAAAAGCTTTAAGGTTGCTACACGAACACTCTTAAAAATGTATAATGAGCATGGCGTAATACGCATTGATGATGACGAAATGGATAAATTTACTACCTTTTTAAATCTCAGACAATCGTTCTTAGTTTCAGCCTCAAATGATGAATTATTGCAGTTTGTTAGAGAAAAGTATTTTAAGTATTTAGATTTTTATCGGAAATAAGAATTTATAATGCGAATGAAAAAATAAATTCAATTTATTCTTATCACATAATCAATCTATTTATTCAATTATTTTATCATGAATAGGAATGATAAATGTTTGTTAATTGAGTGAATTATAACCGTACATTGCTCGCATACTAATCCAATCAATTATGTGTTTTTCAGCAAGTGCAAGTTTCGTTTCAAGTGCAGTTTTATTGGCTGGCGGCGGTTTTGCTTTAAAGCAAGTTAAATCGCCTTCTCAGCGAGCTTTTGCCGCAATACCCATCATATTTTCAATCCAACAATTTACAGAAGGGTTACTTTGGTTAACTGATGGTGGATCAGATTCTATTTGGCAAAAAACCTTAATGTATACTTTTTTGTTTTTTGCTCAGATTGTATGGCCTTTTTGGGTACCATATTCTATGTGGAGAATTGAAACCAATGAATCACGAAAAAAAATACTTAAACTATTATTATTTTTCGGAATAGGCGAATCATTGTTTTTGGCGTATGGTATATTTTTTCATGCGGTAGATTTCCAAATTACTCACAGTCATATTAAATACATAATATCCTACAGAGCATCATATCCTGAATACATGAGTGTTTTTTATTTTATCCCAACTGTTTTTCCGTTCTTCTTTTCAACGGTGAAAAGGATTTATATCCTATACTTACTTGTTTGTGCTTCAGCAATTGTAACGTATTTTCTGTATAAAGAATACTTCATCTCAATATGGTGTTTCTTCGCAGCGTTAATTAGCTATTCAATAGTCTATATTCTTAACAAAACGAATTCAAGGATTATTGGATGAAATAATTATTGACCATTCAACTCTTCAACCCTTTTTTGGCGCTGCATTGGATTTTCTCCAGTTTGCTTCAGCTTGAATAAATCGTAACGTGTTGGTTCCACGATACGAGGCCAATTATTATTACTAAAATCTGTATCTGCTGTTTCTAAGAATGGATCTAAACGGAAAGAAATGACTTCCTTGTCAAATATTAAAACACGAGAAACTTTGTCTTGATATTGCACCCAGATCTCAGCTGGTATGCGAATTATTTCAGTAGAATTATCAGCAAAGGTTGCTTCAATAATTAAAGGCATAACCAATCCACCAATATTTGAGAATGAAAGCTCGTAAAATTGTTTATTGGAATTCAATAATTTACGTTCTTCATCTGTCAATTTATTCATGAATTCAGAATAATCCTTCATGTCTAATGCATCGATTAAATATATATTTCGTTTCGCATAAAAATCATCAATTGTAGAGTCTCTTTCGTTAATGGTTTCTTTAATTAATTCTTTGTTTCGTGTATCTCCAATGAATTTATCTTTGGCTTTGTTTTGAGATTCTTTAAATGGTTTTTCAATTTCAGGGTTCATGGTGTTTAACTGAAACCATTTTACTTGATCTAAAGAAATATCAACATTATCTGTAGAGTAGAACCAACCTCTCCAAAACCAGTCTAAATCAACGGCAGAAGCATCTTCCATGGTTCTAAAAAAGTCAGCAGGAGTTGGGTGTTTAAATTTCCATCGTTCGCAATACATTTTGAACGAATAGTCAAATAATTCTCTACCCATAACGGTTTCACGGAGAATATTTAACGCTGTTGCAGGTTTTCCATAAGCATTGTTACCAAATTGAAGAATTGATTCTGAATTGGTCATTATCGGAGAAATATTCTTTTTATCTCCTCTCATATAATCAGCAATTAAATATGCGGGGCCTCTTCTTGACGGATATCCTCTTTCCCATTCCTGTTCCGTAAGAAATTGAACGAACGTATTCAATCCTTCATCCATCCAAGTCCATTGACGTTCGTCCGAATTGATAATCATTGGGAAGAAATTGTGTCCAACTTCATGAATGATAACACCCCACATTCCGTATTTAGTATCTTCTGAATAGGTTCCGTCTTCCTCTGGTCGGCCACCATTAAAGCAAATCATTGGATATTCCATTCCGATCCATTTTGAATGAACAGAAATCGCTACAGGATAAGGGTAATCAACAGTATATTTTGAATATGTTTTAATGGTATGTGCAACAAGTTTAGTTGAATATCTTTCCCACATAGGATTTCCCTCTTTTGGGTAATATGACATTGCCATTACAGTTTTACCGCCAACTTTTACAGCTTGTGCATCCCAAATAAATTTACGTGAAGTAGCAAAGGCGAAATCGCGTACATTTATTGCCTTGAAATTCCATGTTTTATTGCCTTTTTCTTTGTTGGCTTCTTTTTTTTCTGCTTCAGCTTGCGTTACTATTAAGACGGGTGAGTCAGATAATTTTGCTTGTTCAAAACGTTTTCTTTGTTCAGAAGTCAATACAGAACTGCCATTTTGTAATTCACCTGTTGCGCCAACTATATGGTCTGAAGGAACGGTTATAGAAACATCATAATCTCCAAAAGGCAAGGTGAATTCACCACTTCCTAAAAACTGTTTATTCTGCCAGCCAGTTACATCATTATACACGCACATTCTCGGAAAGAACTGCGCAATTGTATAAAGGTAATTATCGTCCTTTTCAAAATGTTCGTAACCAGAACGACCTCCAACAGCCATTCTATCGTTTACATTATACCACCATTTAACTTTAAATGAAATACTAGAATGGGGAAGGAGTGGCTTTTCTAAATTAATTCGCAACATTGTTTTGTTAATTGAATAACTCAACTTTTGTCCAGAAGTAGAGGTTATTGCATCGATTTTAAAGCCACCATCATAATAAAAGAGTTTCTTTTTTATATCTCCAATATTTTTAAAATCTTCCATTTTCTCGACATCAATCAATTTTGAATCGGAGTTCACATCATAGATGTTTTGGTCGAGTTGCAACCACAAATATTCTAATTTATCTGGAGAGTTATTGGTGTAAGTAATAGTTTCTTCACCAGTCAATTTCTGGGTAGCATCATCTATGGTCAAAGCGATTTTATAATCAGCTTTTTGCTGGTAATAGTTATGACCTGGAGCACCACCAGCCGTTCTATATTCGTTTGGCGTTGGTAATTCTTGATCGAGCTGTGCAAATTTAGATTGTGAATTTGCAAAGATTGGAAAACATCCAAAAAGGAGAATTGCTATTTTTTTCATATTTAATTTAGTTCAACTATTTGTACTTTTTTTGAATTCAAAAAGTCAAAAGTTCTTTTTTTATCTCTTGTTATAAAATACAATTTATTCTGTTGATTTGGATGTTGATCCATCAATACATCAAAAACAATTTCAATAGTTTCTAGTGGCTGGTAAACATCTAAACTAAGATAAAACTCAACTGTTCCAGTTAAACTTGTTTCAAACCCATCAAGTCTCATTTCACTTAAGTTTGATTTGTTTAAAGTTGATTGAAATTCCTTTAGGCTAAAGTGCTTAATAATCTCATCTTCTATTAATTGAAATTTCAAAGAATCACTTTTGTTTTTATTTAAATCGCCTTGAATAATCCTTTTTTGCTGAAGGTAATATTCGAAATCATGTGTTGAAACAGTTAATGTTACTTCAATTCGACCATTCATCTCATCGTATTCAACTTCAGCGAACGCAAAATAATATTCATGGGCTGACCCGAAGAAAGTAAAGAATAGAGAAAGAAAAACGAGTATTTTTTTCATTAAGTTTTAACAGTTAAAACAAATTTAACAAAATTAAGTTCTTGATGTTCGCTATATTTTTTATTACAATAAAAAATCCCAATTTGAGATCAAATTGGGATTTTTTAAATTAAAAGATTGAAAACGTTATTTCTTTCTGTTATTCTTTTGCTCTTGTTGCATTTTTTGCATTTGCTCTAATCGCTCTTGAAATTTAGATTTTTTCTTTTCTTTACCTGTTCCTGAATTCGCAGCTTTTCTATCAGCCATTTTTTGCTTCAATTTCTCTTCATCTACGAAGAATTGCTTGATCATTACCATGATAAGAATTGATACAAGTGTGGAAATAAAGTAATAGTAACTTAAACCAGAAGAATAATTATTGAAGAAGAAAATCATCATGAAAGGGAAAATATACATAATCACCTTCATATTTGGCATTCCTGGTTGCTGCGGTTGCTGCATGTTTCCACTATTCAAATAAGTATAAACAAGCGTTGTTGCAGCCATTAAAATGGTAAATAAACTCATGTGGTCTCCGTATGGCCAGATGTTAAAACCAAAATCCCAAATTGAATCATAAGATGATAAATCTTCTGCCCATAAAAATGGTTTTTGACGCAACTCAAATGCTGATGGAAAGAATCGGAATACCGCCAAAAGAATAGGCATTTGAATCAACATTGGAACACAGCCGGCTAGGGGACTAGCACCAGATTCACGGTACAACGTCATCATTTCCATTTGTTTCTTAGTTGCATCGGCCTTATTTGGGTATTTTGCCGCTAATTCATCCACTTCTGGTTTCAAAATTCTCATTTTAGCTGAAGAAACGAACATTTTCCATTGTATCGGCATTAAAACGAATTTCAAAATTAACGTCAACATCAAAATTGCAATCCCTAAGCCCATTCCTGAGCTAGCAAGTAAGTTGAATAATGGTTGAACGGCATATAAGTTTATCCATCTGAATAATCCCCATCCAAAATTCAAAATATCATCATAATGATGATCGTATGACTTAAGTGTCTCATAATCATTTGGTCCAAAAAACCAATTCATTTTTATAGTTGAATTGTCAGCATCATCTATACTTAAGTTAGCTTTAGTCGAAAAATCTTTCAAATGTGTCCATTGACGCTCATCTCCTGCTTCGTATTGTTTTGTTTTAAAACTTGTACCATTTTTACTAAATCCATTTTCTGGACGCAAGAACATGGAGAAATAACTTTGCTTGTAAGAAATCCATTCAACTTTATCTTCTGCAACTTGGTCATCGTCTCCCATTTCAGATAAGTAATCAAAGCCTTCTTTATCGTAATTAAAACATATAGTTGAAACTCTTCTTTGCTCACTAAATAACCGTTCTGTTCTCTTGAATGCTGTTTCCCAGTTAAAATCAAAACTTTTAGGATTCACTTTACCACCAAAACCATCAATCTTGATTGCGTAATCAATATCGTAGGCATCTTTTTTAAGGTTGTAAACGTTCGCTATTTTTTGACCGTCACCTAAATCCAATTCAAAAGTAATTGCGTTTTCCGTTTGGCTTTTAACAGTAAAAATGTAATTCCCTGTTCTGATTTTTTTGCCATTTAAAGGAAAAACCAATTCGTTTACTGCATCACCATCGCTAAACAATAAAAGTGGAGTTATTTTCTCATTCTTATCTTTCTTTTGCTTCTTCGTTTTTTTAGCATAATCATTATAGGATTCAAATTCCTTTAAATAAACTGCTGCAACTTTCCCTCCTTTTGTTGAGAATTCGATTATTAACTTTTCATTTTGTAAGCGGATTAATTCTCCTTTGTCAGCTGTAGCCGCAAGTTGGTTTTTCACCTTCGATTCAGCTATAACAGTATCTTTTTTTGTTATAGAATTGACAAACACCAAGCCTTTATCTGTTGACAATTGTTTTCCATTCGCATCTTTTTTTGGAATTAATGCGTTCACTGCAGCTGTCTTTTTTGTTTCTATAACAGCAGCTTTTTTCTTAGCGTTTTCCGATTCCTTCTTTTTCATTTCTTGCATCGCAACTTCTTCTTGTTGCTGCTTCAATTCTTTATCAGAAGGTTGATTTACAATTGTAAAAACTGAAAGAATCAGTCCTATAATTACGAGTCCAATGATCGTTTTTTTATCCATATTATTTTGTTTTGTTATCTAATGCTGCTTTAACAAATGCCACAAATAGAGGATGTGGATTAGCAACGGTACTTTTGTATTCTGGGTGAAATTGAACCCCGACAAACCATGGATGATCTTCGATTTCAACAACTTCAACAAGTCCTGTTTCTGGGTTTTTTCCTGTTGGAATCATTCCAGCTTTTTCAAATTCTTTTAAATATTCATTATTGAACTCATAACGATGTCTGTGTCGTTCTGAAATTCTATCTGTATTGTATGCTGTAGCAACTTTAGAACCTGGTTTTAGTTGACATTTGTAGGCACCAAGCCTCATTGTTCCGCCCATATTTGAAATGGATTTTTGCTCTTCCATCATACTGATAACTGGATAATTACTATCCTCAGCAATTTCTGTAGTATGAGCATCTGAATGACCAAGTACGTGACGAGCAAATTCAATTACTGCGCATTGCATCCCAAGGCAAATCCCAAAAAATGGAATCTTTTTTTCTCTTGCATACCGCACAGCTTCAATTTTACCAGAGATTCCTCTTGATCCAAATCCTGGTGCAACAAGTATTCCATCCAAACCTCTTAATTCATCCTCAATATTTGATTTTGTTAGCTTCTCAGAGTGAATCCATTTAACATTAACTCGTGTTTCATTTGAAACTCCTGCATGTATAAATGCTTCACTGATAGATTTATATGAATCTTTTAATTCAACATACTTACCAATCAAAGCGATGTTAACTTCAGATTTTGGATTTTTTAATCTATCTAAAAAGCTCTTCCAATTATCAAGCTTAGGTGTTGATTTAGAAGAAAGTCCTAGTTTTTCAAGTACAACTTTATCCAATTCCTCCGTTTGCATTAATAAAGGCACATCATAAATGGAATCAGCATCACGAGCTTCAATTACAGCATTCATGCTAACATTGCAGAACTTAGCAATTTTCTTACGCAACGTTAAGTCTAATTCATGCTCTGTTCGGCAACATAATATATCTGGTTGAACACCTAATTCTAGTAATTGCTTGACAGAATGTTGAGTTGGTTTCGTTTTTAATTCACCAGCCGCAGCTAAATATGGAACAAGAGTTAAATGAATTACAATACAATCGTTTTCAAATTCCCATAACATTTGTCGAACTGCTTCAACATATGGCAAAGATTCTATATCACCAACTGTTCCACCAATTTCAGTAATTACAATGTCATACGTTCCTTTTTTACCAAGAATCTGTATTCTATCTTTAATCTCATCGGTAATATGCGGGATAACTTGAACTGTTTTTCCTAAAAACTCACCTCTGCGTTCTTTTTCAATAACTGCTTGGTAAATTCTCCCAGTCGTAACATTGTTCGCTTGAGAAGTTGGAACATTTAAAAACCGCTCGTAATGTCCAAGGTCTAAATCTGTTTCAGCACCGTCATCTGTCACGAAACATTCACCATGCTCATAAGGGTTTAATGTACCTGGATCGATATTAATATAAGGATCTAATTTTTGGATAGTGGTAGAATAGCCTCTTGCTTGAAGTAATTTAGCAAGAGATGCTGCAATAATCCCTTTTCCCAGTGAAGATGTTACTCCTCCTGTTACAAATACGTATTTTGTTGAATTTGACATGTATATTTGAAATGTAACTACGGGGCGCAAAGTTAGTAGATTCCTTTTAATCTGGAAGCTTTATTTCCTATTGAATTAAAATAATATCAACAAATCACAAACAATTGTTAGTTTGACCAATTTTCATTGAAAGCTTGTTGAAAATAAAATTTACTTTTTCGTATGAGTGAACCTTCAAAAACAGGACACCCAAATTCATCTAAACGAGGGTAGTGCGGTGTTTTTCGTTCAATTCGTTTAGGAAGAAAAATCAAATCGTGCATGAGTCTATTTTGAAATGCATGACGAATATTTTCACTATCTATTCCAATTCTCATCGTTGTAAATTGACCGTAACCTAGATTGTATGATAAACCTCCGTATAAAATCCCATGACTTGTTTTACCATAAAGCAAATTATCTAATTCCCTATATCCGCTAGGACATTTGTCAAAGGAACTTTTTTGCCATTCAGAATTTGCTGTTTCTCCTGTCCAAATATTCAAGCCAGTCGTGATTTTAAAATCTTTCAATCTGTAATTCATTGTAACATGACCTGTCCTAAAACGATCTTTTCCTTGTCCTCCAAAAATATCATTTTCAAGTAGAAGTGAAAAGGATTTCACATGAACCCCCCAACCACCAGACAATTGGCTCGTTTTAACATTATCAAAATACCAAATATAATTATAGCCTATTCCATAATTAAAAGCTGAATTATGTAACAAACCATTTAATTGAAAATCGGGTTTCATTTCTTTTTTACCTCCTAAAAGCAATAAACCTAAACTATTTCGAGATTCCCAAAAGTTTTTTCTGTTCCCATATCCCGTTAAATTGTATGTGAATGATGAACCTGCGTTAACTTGGTAAAAAAAGTCTTGATAATAGCTGTTCAATGATATTCCGATTGTGTTAACATGAGTTCCAACATTCAATAGCAGACCAACCGACATTCCAAATCTGTCTGCCTTGAATGTTTGTTCAAAGCTATAAATAGGGAATAAGAGCACTATAAAGAATATTTTTTTCACGGCGTAAAGATGTCAAAAAACATTCCAAAACGAAATACCTCCAAAAAACAGCTAACATTTGCCAATTGTCAATAAAAAAGTGTTTTTTCAATGGAAGAGTTTATTTTTGTTACATGTCAACAACTAAAAGGCTTTATTGGATTGCCCAACTTATTGGATGGACTTCCTATGTAGCATTGATTTTTCTAGCTAGTTATGCCGATAATCCGCATCAAATAGACTTAGTTTTTATCATTAATATTGCAAGTCTTATCTTTTTCGGTATTCTTTGGACACACTTGATGCGTGTTTCTTTTTTTAAATTAGAATGGCTTGATTTACGATTAGCACCATTAATTCCACGTGTCCTAATTAGTTCCTTAATTTGTTCCATATTAATAGCAGTTTCAACAACCTCATTATCATTGTTGATTGATGCAAAAGAAAAGGAAAACTTAACCCTTTTAAACATTATAATCAATGTTTTTGCTCTTTTAGTATTAATATTATTTTGGAATTCAATTTATTTCACCTTTCATTTCTTTCAAAAGTCAAGAAAACAAGAATTGAATAATTTAAGTTTGGAATCAAGTAGAAATGAGATTGAACTTAAAAATCTTCGTTCTCAATTAAATCCACATTTTCTTTTCAATTCATTGAATAGTATCAGAGCATTGATTGATATTGAGCCATCAAAAGCAAAGGTTTCAGTAACAACGTTGTCAAATTTACTCAGAAAATCACTTATTTTAGGAAGGGAAAACCTTGTGAGATTAGAGGAAGAAATAGAAATGGTTTCAAATTACCTCGAACTTGAAAAAATAAGGTTTGAAGAGCGTTTAGAAGTAAAAATGATACTAGATACTAATTTAAATGATTTTATGTTGCCCCCATTTTCATTGCAAATGTTAGTAGAAAACGCTATTAAACATGGTATATCAAATCTTGTAGAAGGTGGTGAAATAATTATTGAAACAAATAAAACAGGAGGAATTGTAACTATTTCGGTTACTAATTCAGGTGAAATAATTGATGAAATAAATTTTGAAAAAGGAATAGGAATTGAGAATACAAAACGACGGTTAGCATTGCAATTTAAAGATGCTGCTGAATTTGAATTATTCCAAAATGGCAACAATGTAATTGCTCAATTAATTTTTAAAACGCACGTTTAAAAAAGATATATCATGAAAACTTTTAGAACAATAATCATTGATGATGAAAGACTTGCAAGGGAAGAGTTAAAGTCTTTATTGAAAGATTATCATGAAATTGAAATTATTGATGAAGCAAAAAATGGAGAAGAAGGAATTCAAAAAATTAAAGAATTAAAACCTGATTTAATCTTTTTAGACATTAACATGCCCGGTCTAAATGGGTTTGAAATGATAAAACATTTAGATGAAATCCCTCGAGTTATTTTTGTTACAGCATACGATGAATACGCATTAAAAGCTTTTGAAGTTAGCGCCTTAGACTATATTTTAAAGCCAGTTGACCCAATACGTTTGAAAGAAGGAATTCAAAAATTATCAAGTGTCGAAGATGATTTCGTTTCGAGTCAACAACTTTTAATAACTCGTAAAGATAGAGTTTTAAACACTTCTGATAGAGTTTTCATTAAAGATGGTGAGAAGTGCTGGTTTATTGAATTGAGTAAAGTTAGAATGCTGGAGTCGGACGGTAATTACGTAAAAGTATATTTCGATAATTTCAGACCTTTGATATTAAGATCATTAAACAGTTTTGAAGAGCGATTAGATCCTGAATTTTTCTTTCGAGCAAACAGAAAATACATCATTAATTTAAAATGGGTTTCCTCAATTGAAAACTGGTTCAATGGTGGATTACAAGTTGAATTAAGAGAAGGTGAAAAGGTTGAAATTTCTCGAAGACAGGCTATTCGATTTAAGGAAATGATGAGCTTATAAGTAGGAGTGGAGAGTGAGGAGAGAGGAGAGAGGAGAGAGGAGAGAGGAGAGAGGAGTGAGAAGAGAGGAGTGAGGAGTGGGGAGTGGAGAGTGAGGAGTGAGGAGTGAGGAGTGGAGAGTGAGGAGTGAGCTGCAAGTTCTATTTTTTTTTTGAGCAAAGTTTGTTAACCTATGTTTTCTATGTTCCTATGTGGTTAAAAACAGGTCCTGAGTTACAAGTTACAACAGTGTATTCCTGGAAATAAACAGTGTCTGCATATTTTTTAAAATCATTTGAAATATAATTAGCTGTTTTCTTTAATAAATCAACATTCAAGAAATGCCGATATCCTTTTGTTTTGGTGATTTCTGTTAAATGCTTTACAATTAAATTCGTGTCCGTTAATTGCGCTGAATGCTTAAAAATGCATATAAAAAGTAGCAGTATTGAAAAAATAAATCTCACTTAATTTTACGGTATCAACTCAATTGAACCTTCATTGATTTTAATCGCACGAGCTTTATATAATTTCCCAATCGCCTGTTTAAATAACTTCTTACTCATTCCAACCTGCTCACGAATACTGTCTGGATCACTTTTGTCTGACAAATAAAGGATTTTCCGTTCTTTCAACAAATTCAAAAGTCCTTCAGCTGCTTCATCAAATTTCTCAAATCCTTCTTTAGTGAATCGGACATCAACTTTTCCGTCTTCTCTAATATTATATACGAATCCTTTATCATATGATCCTCTGCGAACTAATTTACTTACATCATTTCGATAAATAATTCCTGAGTATTTATCATCAACGATAACTTTTATGCCTAAATCGGTCGTGTCACCAATTAAAATATCTATTTCCTGATTTAAAATTTCCTCATCAGTACATTCTTTCATATAACGATTAACCTTCGTTGAAGCAAATAAGCGATCTGTTAATGTATCTAATTGTAGAGTCACAAGATAGTATTTACCGTCTTCCATCAACTGATTTTGCTCCTTAAATGGAACCATTAAATCTTTTTCAAGTCCCCAATCTAAAAAAGCACCAAAAGCTGTTACTTCAATTACTTTTAAGAAAGCAAATCCGTCAATTGTTATTAAGGGAGTTTCAGTTGTTGCGACAATTCTATCTTCAGAATCCTTGTATAAAAAGACGTTAATAATATCGCCTTCTTTCATTTCTTCTGTCACATATTTGCCTGGTAGAAGCACATCATTATCTTCTTCATCACCAAGATATGCCCCAGGCGCAGTAAAGCGAAGAATTGTTAAATCGTTGTATTGTCCAATTGTCATCTGCTAAAAATAAAGTGCAGACGCCAGTTTTGAGTTAAGCACCATGCACGGTAATTTCTGATCATTCGTAATCAGCGTTTGTGCAAAGGTATCAAATTGTGGTAATAAACTTTCAGAATGATATGCAATAGCGATAAAATCGATTGATTTTTCTTTTGTATATATCAATATTTTCTTTTGATAAGAACCTCCACTTTTTATCAATTCAACATGACAATCAATGTTTCTATCGTCATATTGATTTTTAACGATCAAAATTCGGTTTTTCATTTGCTGGCTGAGCAATTCATCATTGTGTTTTTCGCCAATAACATGAATTTTTGCTTTAAACATTGAAGCAATATCACCAGCAATATTAGTTATTTGAAGACTTTCTTTTGTTAAATCTATAGGAACAACAATGTTTTTTATCTCGTTCAAAGCAGTATCTTTTTGAACAACAAGAAACGGAGTATCTGCACCCGTGATAACCTTCATAGCATTACTACCAAGTAATCGTTGCATGCCAACAGATCCATGAGTTCCCATTATAACTAATTGAGCACCTTCTGCTTTTGCTATTTTACTTAAGTCTTCGAAAATAGAACCAACTCTGACTAATTTTGTCAGCTCGATTCCATAAGGCTTTTCAAAACGATTAATAACTTCTTCTAATCGAGCAATTGCTTTTTGTCCCTCAGGTTTAGAACTTGCTAAATGAACAACAAGTATTTCAGCTTGAACATTCTTAGCTAGGTGCAGTGCATATCGTATTGCCGAATCACCAACAGGAGTGAAGTCATAAGGAACTATATATAAATTCTTGCTCATAAAAGGTTATTTTTTCAAAAATAGGGAAAAATAATAGTAGTTCGAAATTAATTTAACATGAATGATTAAACAGTGCATCTCATTGATTATTAACTTAAATCTTATGATTTTCTTCTTCTGCGATGTTTGTTTTGACCTAAGGTTGAATTTAAATTACTTGGATCTCTTTTATCATGTTTCGATGCTTTTTTATCCATTTCGTTTTTCTGTGCTATTGGATTTTGTATGTCCTTTTCAGGAGTTACTGCAATGTGCACAGACCCGCCATTAGGTGACTTTTCATCAGATGGATTGATCCATTTATTTTTAATTTCTTTTTTCTCAACTTTACCATTTCGTTCATTTTGAACATAAACGGAAGTATTTTCTGCAATCCCTTTGTTTACGGCAACCACGTCCTCTTTCAAAATCCATTTATTGCCTTCTAAAACAAAAGCATCATAAGAAAGGTCGGGGACATAAAAGGAATAAAAACCTTTTAAATTAGGTGCCTCTGGAGAAAGATGATCGAAAATTATACGGTCATATTCTTCTTCATATTTCAAAGACATTGTTGTTTTTTTAGAATGCTCATAAAACATTCTTTTGTAAGTCATTTCTTTTGTTTTGAAAATTGGACTGCCTAATTTAGGCGCATTCCCTGAAAAGTATAAGACATCAATTAATTTAATTGTACTCATAGAGCTATTTCCATCCCATCCAAGAAGCGTATAAACAATTTTGGAGCCTTTGTCAACCGGGATTATTTTGTAGTATAATGCGCCATACCAGTTATGCGCTTCTAAAATTCCATCAGGTCGGGGAGGGAGCATGAAAGAATTGTCAATTAATTCACTGTATTCTACTTTTTTCTTTTTGGAATCAACATGCATTAAATAGCAATAATATTTTTGTGTTTCGTCTGCTTGTTCGATGTTCCAGTTCACAATTCGCAGCTGACCATCTGGGCTATCAACAAAACCTACTGATTTTAATTTAGAAAAGGGATATTTAAAAGCGTCATTCTGCTGAAGCGTTTCGAAAAGGTATTCTTTAAAAATTAAATTGTTGCTTGATTTTTCATCATCTGTGATTGATGCCCTAAGATTAGCTAAAAGTTCAACCAATTTATTTTCTCTTACCACCAATGAGGTATCTGACAATCCAAATACTTTAGATGAAAAAAAGATGAAAAATAATATAATTAACTGCTTCATATTTAACTAAACGTCCTTTTTATGTGTTTGTTACTTTCGTTGACGAATAAAAATACATTTATGTTTGAAAAAGGTTTGGTGAAAAATGGATTAAAGACTCTTTAATTCGGCAATTGTTTGATTTGGATTAGATGAATTAAACACAAAACTTCCCGCCACAAGCACATCCGCACCGGCTTCCACCAATTCTTTACCAGTTTCCATGTTCACACCTCCATCTACTTCCACAAGAGCGCGTGAGCCATATCGGTGAATTAAATTCTTCGCTTGTTCAACTTTAAGGATAGCGTTCTTAATGAATTTTTGCCCTCCAAAACCAGGATTAACGGACATTATCAATACAAGATCTAAATCAGCGATAACATCTTGTAATAAATCTACTGGAGTATGCGGATTTAAGGCTACGCCCGCTTTCATCCCAGCAGCTTTAATAGCTTGAATTGTTCTATGCAAATGAGTACAAGCCTCATAATGAACAGTTAATATATCTGTTCCAGCGTTTTTAAAATCTTCGATGTATAGATCCGGATTTGCTATCATAATATGAACATCCAACGGTTTTGTAGCATGTTTTTTAATAGCACTAATTACGGGAAAACCGAATGAAATATTTGGAACAAAAACACCATCCATCACGTCAATGTGAAACCAATCCGCAGATGAAGCATTAATCATTTCAACATCACGTTGAATATTTGCAAAATCACATGATAAAACTGAAGGTGAAATTAAAACTGCCATTGTCTAGAATATTTATTTATCAAAATTAAGAACTTAAAAGGTTATTCCTTCATGATTTTTAAATATTCTTCATCTCTTTTGTAGATGTCCAAATGAAAAATTAATTTCTCTCTATCTGCATAAACAGTATTGTATTCAACATAAATTGGAATTGGTTTTTTTAGTTGAATCACGAAATTCTCAGCTCTATTAATTAATGTATCTAAAGAATCTCGTGTTAAGTCATTTCTTTTGCGACCAACAGAGTCATAATCTAAAATAACTTTACCTAGATCGACTGGGTTTTCGCAACGCATACAACCATGTGAATAAGAACGAATATCTGTTTTAAATAGAGATTTAGCTGGTGAATCATGCACATAAACACTAAAGTCATTGTAGAATTCAAATTTGATTATACCCAAACTATTTTTTGGTCCAGGATCTTGAATAATCTTATAAGGAAAAGTTCCCTTCTTTATTTTATCCCAATTTACAGAAAATGGATTTATTTCTACATCATTTCTGTAAATACGATAATTATTTTTTGCAAAATAGCCAGCACTTCTTTTAGCTGCAGGCAAAACTTCTTTACTTGCAATTGATTGGGGAATAGTCCAATAAGGATAAACAACTATCTTTCGAATCGTCGATTCTAATTGTGGAGTTTGATTTTCCGTTTTTCCAATGACAATATTGTGAATTTGTTTAAGACTATCATTTGCATAAAATCTTAAAACGTATTCTGGAAGATTAATTCTAACACATTTCGATGGGTATTTAATCGCAGTTCTTAATTTATCCATTACAAAAGCAGCTCTCAATACTTTGTCATAGGTACTTTCATTTAGCGCCCAAGCAGTATATTTGCCAACAACACCATCCTTTTTTAGTCCATTATGCCCTTGAAATATTTTCAAAGCTTTAACAAATAAAAGGCTGTCTTTAGAATTTCCTTTTAAATATCCTTTAGAGATTAAAGCCTTCGTAGCCTTTGGAATCGTATGTATTGAGTCATTTTTTATGGTTTCAATATCAAATGTATTTTTATCTAAAGGATAACTTTTACAAAAAATGTATAACTGACTAGCAATGAACTGATAATTAGTATCAGTAAGTCTTTGTTGAAGAAATAGTTCATCAAAAGACCTGTTTTCGTTCATAGCTAGTGTAGAATCAAAATTGCCACTTGAAACAAACTTCTTAACCTTATATTTTTTATCGGTTATATTTAAAAAGCCACTATTTAAATCATTAAGAACCATTGCTGTTTTAGCGGTTAGCATAATCTCTTCTTCAACCCAGTTTAAATTAGCCTTTTTAGAGAACGAAATTCTGTTTTCAGGAATCCCAAACCACATTGAATGAGATAAAGTTTCTTTAATTTTTAAACCGGATTCAATGAACATGGAATCATTAATCCAATGAGGTTTGAATGAATTTTTTTCATAATGCTTTTGAAGCCATTCACTTTGAGAATCATCAAAACCTAACGTTTTTAAATATGAATTATCTAAGACTTTTTGGATTTTCTCCTCTAGTGGAATGGACTCATCTTTAAAAAATTCTATTGGCACTTCTGCGGCACTATTTGAACAACTATTAAATAAGGAAATACTTATAATTAGAATGATGAAATAGCGCATGAATAGTCGGTTGAATTAATTACTTTTGTAAAGTTAGGCGCAAGATAAAACTTATTTTTAAATATGACTTTCACTTTATTAACAATAATTCTAATTATTACAATTATTGTATCACTTAATGCTTTTAAAGACAGCACATTAATGAATAAGTTAATTTATTCGCCCTATCAATGCAAACATAATGGCGAGTATTATAGAATGTTTGGACATATTTTAGTGCATGCAGACCCAACCCATTTGATTTTCAACATGATGTCACTTTATTTTTTAGGGAGTCTACTTGAAAAAGAGTTCATGTTTCAATATGGCACTATAAACGGGGAAATACATTTTATAGTTTTATACATCTTAGGCGGCTTGTTTGCTACTTTAATACCTTTTATGCGCAATCAAGATAACTCAAATCACCGATCATTAGGAGCTTCTGGTGCAGTATCTGCCGTTATTTTTGCTGCAATCATCTGGAATCCAACAATGGAATTAGGCTTATTATTCATTCCAATTCCAATTCCAGCATATATTTTCGGTCCTCTATATTTAGCATTTGAATATTGGGCTGATAGACGTGGTAATACAGGAATTGCTCACGATGCTCATATTGGTGGTGCAATTTTTGGGATACTTTACGTATTAATTATTAATATTGATAAAGGAAAAGAATTTTTCAGTCTAATTTTTTGATTTAAAAGATGCTTTATATAAATAACAACGGCTCAGTTCTTACTAATGATGCTCCTACAATACATGCAGGTAATAGAGGACATGTATATGGTGATGGTGTATTTGAAAGTATTCGCATTATGAATGGAGTTCCATTGAATATGGAAAATCATATACGTCGCTTATTGGAAGGTGCAAAGGCGATAAAAATGCGTCCTGCAAGTTATTTTACAGTTCAATTTTTTGAGGAAAAAATTATTGAATTATGTCAGAAATCTGAGATTCTAGAGGGGGGTAGATGCCGAATATCTTTGGATAGAGTTACCGGTGGAGCATATAAACCGGAATCTAACGAAGCATGTTATTTCATAGAAGTTTATCATTATGAAACAAATAATTTTGAATTGAATTCAAAAGGGTTGGAGGTTGATCAATATACAGATATAAAAAAACAAAGAAATTTTTTAGCCAATTTCAAAACAAAAAGTGGATTAATTTATGTAATGGCAGCAATAAATGCATCTGATCGCAAATTGGATGACGTTCTTATTGCCAATGATACAGGTGGAATACTTGAAAGCTCAAGTTGCAATATTTTTGTTGTCAGCAATAGTGTTTTGTACACTCCTGGGCTTGAAGAAGGATGCTTGGCTGGAACCATGCGCATGCAGATAATAAATTTAGCATTGAAGAATGGCATTAAAGTTTATGAATGTAATATACTGCCTCAAAACCTTTTAGCAGCTGACGAAATCTTCTTTACAAATGCTATCCGAGGTGTCAATTGGGTTAGTGGATATAGAACAAAACGTTATTTCAATAACATGTCTCGAAAATTTGTTGCTTTACTAAATGACCATTGGGAAAATCAATTTACCGAAACAATATAAACTCAGTTTAATAGAAAAATGTCAATCAGCAGGAGGGAGGAAGTTAAACAAGGAATGCTAGTAGCAATTGTTTTGAAAGAAGATCAACGCAGCGGTGAATTAACGGAAGGAATTGTTCAATCGCTCTTAACAAAGTCCAATTTTCATCCACATGGTATAAAAGTTAAATTGGAAGATGGTTCTGTGGGACGCGTTCAGAAAATCCTTGAAGATTGAATTTTATAAGTCTGTTTCGCTACCAATCAAAATAAATACCTTATCTTTGCCCAAGTTTCGGGGTAAATTCAGCTTATGAATTTTTCACAGTATGACAAATCATTGCGATAAATGAATCATTAATTCGGTAAAACAATATTAAAACGCTGTTTTACAATCATTCATTTAGTATCAAAATGAAGGTTTTCAACTGTTTTTGAAACTGTATTAACCGTAACACCAATACAATCGAATGGCAAAATCTCAAGAGACATTTAATAAAAAGGAAAAAGAAAAAAAACGTTTAAAAAAACGTCAAGATAAACTTGTAACAAAAGCAGAACGAAAGGCAAGTTCTGAAGGCGGTTCATTAGAAAGTATGATGGCTTATGTAGATGAATTTGGAAACATTTCAGATACTCCGCCAGATCCGAATGTAGTGAAAAAGAAAATTAATGCAAGTAGCATTGAAATTGGAATTCCAAAAAGAACTGATGAGCCTCAAGAAACAGGTCGTCAAGGAAAAGTTACTTATTTCAATGATTCAAAAGGTTATGGTTTCATCAAAGATTTAATGACCCAAGAAAATGTATTTGTGCATGTAAATGGTTTGACTGAAGAAATAGCTGAAAACGACATGGTTACTTTTGAGGTTGAAAGAGGCATCAAAGGAATGAATGCGGTTAGGGTTAAGAAATTCAAACCAGAATAAAGGATATTTATTTTTGATATTAGGAGCTGATAAGCTCCTTTTTTTTTGACCAAAAAATACATCTGGATAATGTAACTGAAGTTACACTCTCATTGAATCTGGTTGAATAATTTTGTTAAAAAACTTCTATGAAAAAAGGAACAAAAATATACAGTATTTTAAAGAACAAATGTCCTCATTGTCAAGAAGGTGATTTTTTTGAAGGTTCTTTCTTTAAAGGGAAACCAAAACTAACTTGTGATGTTTGTGGGACCAAATTAACAAAGGAACCAGGATTTTATCAAGGTTCTTATTATGTAGTATATGCCTTAAGTGTTGCAGTTTTTGTAACCGTTTGGTGCACAATTAGTTTGTTTTTCAAAAGCATCAGTTTTAATGGTATGCTTGCAGCAATAATTCTTAGTTTATTAGCAACTGCTCCAATTAATTATCCACTTTCAAAAATAATTTGGGCTAATTTTTTCTTCAAATTTAAAGCAAAAGAATAAAATCAAGAGTATGAACAAAATTATTTTCAGGAATAGATAGTATATTGATTCATATCAGAACTTTTACGTTAGATTATACTATCAGTTAGTGGTAATTTGAATTGATTAAATTGTCTTATAATTAATATTATGTTAAATAAATAAATCAACCAAAAAGGTAAATACTTCTAATTCCATCTTATTCTGCCCTTTTCAAACCATGCTTAAATGCCAGTAATCTATCAATCTTTTTTATCTGAAATTCTACCTACCGCGCAACTAACAAATGATTTTGCTTTTTGCAGAATTGAATTTGGATCTGTATCTATTGGATATCCAAGATTTGCAAGTTTCTTTTCAACTATGTCAATTTGATTCTCATCATTGTATTCAAATGAAACAGAATTTGATTGTAATTCAACCTGTGCGTTTTTAATACCATCAATTTTATTTAGAGCATTCGTGATAGTATTAGCACACCCATCACATTTTAAATTTTGTAAAATCTCAGTTTTTATCATTATTTCTAGTTTTTAATTTTGTTAATACAATACTGAATAATTAAATCTAGTGGATCTTAATGCTTTTTGTTATGTTAAATAGAACTAAGCTTATTTCAATCGGTATATTAAGAATAATCAACTCGTAGCTTTGTTTTATACTTCACAGTTGTGATTTCTTTTTTTTGATTTTAGCAAATTACCAATTAGCATAACCACCTTCTAAATCAAACACTTTTTTAAATCCCATTTCTTTCATCATTGCTGCTGCTTTTCCACTTCTTCCTCCTGCTTGGCAATAAACTAAAACAGGTTTATTTTTATCCAACTTATCGATGTTTGACTTAAAGTTAGTGCCGTTGAAATCAATATTTTTAGCGTTACCAATATGTCCACCATTGAATTCACCACTTGTTCTTACATCAATTAATTGAGCTTCTTTATTTTCCATCAGTTTTTTGAATTCTGATTTTGATACTACCTTATTGACAACGGAAGAGCTTTGCTCCTTGTTACTCTGTGCTTTTGTTTTTGTGGTTTGAGCGTCTCCACAAGAAATAACGGATACAGTTAAAGCAAATAAAAGAATATGTTTTTTCATCTTATATAATTTAATTTATACCGCAATTTACAAATTGAAACATATAAATTGAGTAACATTTGTCACTTAACATGAAATTGATAACAAATTATAATAGAACGCTCTATTCAGTGAAAAAAATTACTTTTGTATAAAGACATTATAATGTTCAATAAAATTCAATTTTCACTTGTTTTATTAATCTTATTTAGTTCTTGTACACTTATTGAAAACACTAAATACGATAAAGTATAATTAAATGTTGTCACGTGAAGAACAAAAACAATTGAATACTGAATTCTGGACAGAGTTCAGGGAATTCATGAGTCATTTTAAATCCTCCAACGGGAAACGAATAAACTGGATAAGTTACCCATCTGATGTTAAAAACGTTTATATACGCTTACAAGCCGATGGAAAAGGAACACGTTTATGTCTTGATATACAGCCAAAAGACGATGGTATTCGTGCAATTATTTGGGAACAAATGACTGAACTAAAAAAGGTCATGGAGAGCAATATGACGCATGAAACTATTTGGTTGGAAAAGATGTGGAACGATGAAGGAAGATCCTTTTCTAGAATAATGTGGCAACAAGAAGATTTAGATTTTTACCTTTTAAAAGATAGAATATTGATTTTCGAATTCCTGAAAAATCGTTTAGTTGAATTCGATGCCTTTTATCAGGAATTTAAAGAAATTCTAATTTCTCTCACAGATTAGATTGCTTTCACTAAATTTGTATAAATTGTTAATCCTCTAAAAAGTAAACATGAAAAATTCGATATTAGTAATTTTATTAAACATATCAATCATAGGGTTTGCTCAAACGGACATCTTTACAACTGATTTCCAAAATGGAATGCCATTAAATTACACACTTGTTGATAATGATGGTTTGATTCCTGCATCTCAAGTATCAGAATATACTTCTGCATGGATAACTATTTTAGATCCAGCTAATTTAGCAGACACCATTGCTGCTTCCACATCTTATTTCTCGCCTACTGGAATAGCTAATCGTTGGTTGATAACTGCACCATTTTCAATTGGAAGCTATGGAAATTTCATTGAATGGCAAGCAAAGTCGCAAGATGCAGCTGTTCCGGATGATTATCTAATTCTCGTTTCTACAACTGACAATCAGATTTCTAGTTTTACAGACACTATTGGTTATATTATTGAAGAGAACTCTGAGTGGACGACAAGAACGGTTAATTTGAGTGATTATGGATTTAATAATCAAACAATATATGTTGCTTTTGTAAACGTTACTAACGATGGGTTTAAGCTATATATTGATGATATTCATGCTTGGGAAAATGACCCTGTTTCGTTAAAAGAATTGAACCAAATTAATACAGTTTCTATATTTCCGAATCCATCAAACGGGATATTTACTGTTTCAAGTCAATCTGAAATACAAAAAATTGTTGTGTCAAATTCATTTGGCCAAATTATTTTTACTACTACAAAAGAAAAAATAGATTTGTCAAATTATTCGAATGGAATATATTTCTTGAATATCGATACCAATATGGGATCGACTAATATTAAAGTTATAAAAAACTAAATCTCTGGAAAAGGAATTATAACTAATTGATATTTTATATCTGATTTTTCTGTTGGAGTCAAAACTATTTTGTCTTGAGATTGAACATCAATTTTGAATTCCCATCTTTCGTTTGCGAAAAATAAACTTATACTTTTTTCATCAGAATACAGGGAATACTCACCTCTTTTACCTTCTATATCGCCAATTGTTTTCATTGGCTGGAAAACACATTTTCCATTTTTGTAAAAAATCACAACATCCTTTTCAACATTAATTTTTGGAGCGAAATTTTTATTACCTGAATTGACTTCATCAACAATCCATATCTTGCTGTTTGAATCATTGAAAAGTGGAGCTAAACTTATAGGTCTAAGTTCTATTCCTCTTGAACAACCTGTTAATATGACCAAAATAATAATCCAATTCAAGTTTTTCATTAGAGAATCATTTCATTTTTCACAAGTGTATTGTATATATCATTAGAAACCGAATCCTTGAGCTCTGATTTAATTCGCTGTCTCCAAGGTCCTTGAGAATCATTTCCTTCAATAGTCTCTGTAGTTTGAAATTTATACGTTTTACCATCCCAAATAAATATACAGTTATAAAAGATTACATCACCACCAACATTATCATTGAAACGTAATATTAAATCCGGATAATGCGTTTTTGATTTGCGCGTACCAATAAGATTAGCTACAAATGTATTTACTTTAATTAATTCGCCTTTCTCACGCACAAAAGTTACTAACCTTCTCAATTTGATTCCGCCTACTTTTGATTTTATTTGTAATAAAAAGGCATTTTCAACTGGTGAATCATCTCGCATAGGAAATATTTTAAAGAATCTAGGAGAACAAGCCGGCTTTAAATAATCAGTCGTATCTTTTTGAAACTCGGAACAGATCTTTAATTCTTTTAATAATTCAATGTGTTTTGGGTCATCAAATGAATCAGAATCAAATAAGGTTTCAATACCAGTTATTTCTCCAGCATCTTCAACGTTTGTTTTTTCAATTGGCAAATCTTCATTATCAGAACAGCCTGAAAAAACAACTAAAATTAAAATATATACGATTTTATTCATCATTTAAATAAGAGTTTTTAGGTAAAAAGTTACATAGGAAAAACTGAATTAGCTTCTAAATATGCTTTATTAAACATACCTTCATCAATCCCTGTATTTATTAAATTTTCGTTAAACCAATCTAACATGGTTTCTGTTGGCATGTTTCCTGTTAAATCATCTTTCGCCATTGGACACCCGCCAAATCCTTTAATCGCGGCATCGAATCTTCTGCAACCTGAAGTGTATGCAGCAGCAATCAACTCCTTTGCGTCTGCTGGTTTTGTATGTAAATGTGCTCCGAATTCTACGGATGGCAAAAGGGATATCAATTGTGAGAACAAATCTTTGACCTGATAAGGATTCGCAGAACCAATAGTATCTGAAACTGCTTGAATTTTCACATCAAATTTTGAATAAAGAATTTCACACCATTTTTGTACAATATCAGGATTCCATTCTTCACCATAAGGATTCCCAAAACCCATTGATAAGTATACAACCAATTCTTTTCCAGATTTGACACATGTATTTTGAATACTTTCAACAAGAGATAAAGAATCAGTTATAGTTGAATTCGTATTTCTTTTTTGGAATTCTTCTGAAACAGAAAATGGATAACCTAAATAATTGATTTCTTCAAAAGATGTTGCTTCTCGAGCGCCACGTTCATTCGCAATTATCGCAAGAAGTTTTGTGGATTCATTTAAATTCAATCTTGACAAAACATCAGCAGTATCTCGCATTTGAGGAATTGCTTTTGGAGAAACAAAACTTCCGAAATCAATTGTATCAAAGCCACATTTCAATAATGAATTGATATAATGTGCTTTAATTTCAGTTGGGATAAAATCGTGAAGTCCTTGCATTGCATCGCGAGGGCATTCAATAAGCTTTAATTCAGAATTCAACATAGTAAATTAAAATTACGATTTTCTTTTCAGTATAGCTTTATTAATTCTTTTAACTAATCTAGGACCTTCATAAATAAAACCAGTGTATAATTGCACTAATACGGCTCCTGCTTCTAATTTCTCTAAAGCATCTTCTTCAGAATGAATCCCACCTACTCCAATAATTGGGAAAGAATTTTTTGATTTTTGAGATAAGTAACGAATTACTTCGGTAGATCGGCTTTTTAATGGCTTCCCTGAAAGTCCTCCCATTCCATATGCAGCTAATAGATCATTAGAAGTAGCTAGATTTTCTCTACTAATAGTTGTATTTGTAGCAATTACTCCCGCAATTTTCACTTCATCAACTATTTCGATAATGTCATCTAATTGCTCATTTGTTAGATCTGGAGCAATTTTTAAAAGAATTGGTTTTTGAACTATTCTTAATTTATTCACTTTCATTAATTCTGAAAGTAAATGCTTTAAAGGTTCTTTTTCCTGTAATTCTCTCAAATTTGGTGTGTTCGGAGAGGAAACATTTACAACAAAATAATCGACATGGTCAAAAAGTGAATCAAAAGAAATTAAGTAATCATCTACAGCATTTTCGTTTGGTGTAGTCTTATTCTTACCAATGTTCCCTCCAATTATTACATTTGTTTTCCTGTTCTTTAAATTGCTTATTACGTCTGTCAATCCATCATTATTGAAACCCATTCTATTGATAATTGCTTGGTCTTTTTTCAATCTAAACAAGCGTGGTTTATCATTTCCAGGTTGACTTTTCGGTGTAACAGTGCCTATCTCAATAAAACCAAAACCACATGAAGCTAGATCATTAAACATTGACGCATTTTTATCAAAACCCGCTGCTAAACCCACTGGATTAGGAAATTTAATTCCAAAAACTTCTGTTTCTAAACGTTTATCATCAATACAAAATAACTTTTTCCAACACCATTTCATTCCTGGTATTTTTAATAGGTATTTCAAACTAAATGCTGTAAAGTAGTGAACTTTTTCAGGATCAAATAAGAAAAGGAAGAAGCGAATTATTTTGTACATGCTTTTTTTGCTAAAGGTATAAATGCAAAACGAGGTGACAATAGCCACCTCGTTTCTTTCATAACACTATTTTCAACATTAGAATTTATAACGACCTTTACTCCATCTGTATCCTTTACGTTGTTTTGCATAATCTTTATAAGTAATGTTTCTTTGCACTACAATATTAGCAGTATAATACGCATCGTTTTGTTTGTCTCCTCTTTGTTGACCAGGTGCAAACCATGTTGTATTATTATTTGCTGGATTTGATAAATATTGAGCAGAGGAAGAACCTAATAAAGAAGGGTCATAATACACTCCGTGAACATCATCAATATAATCTGAAAAAGTTTTAATGTAAGTAAGTTCTAAACCAAATCTCCACATACGACCTACTCCAAATCTCATTCCTATTCCAAAAGGTATAGTTGCAGTTACAGGTAATGTTTCTTCCGCTCCTCCTGTCATTCCTTGACCTTCAGTGTTTAAAGGATCTAAAGCTACCCAGCTCCCGTTATATTGAGCTTTAGGATTGAAATAACTAACACCTATACCAGTGAATAAATAAAGTTGCTCATTATGATTTTTAAATCCTTTGTTACCTGGCAAGCCATAACGAGATCCGAATTTTTCATGAGCAAGAACGATACATTCGATTCGTTGTTGTAGTTCAAAATACATTGAGCGAAAAGAAAGATTTCTGCTTTCTCGAATAACTTCATTTGTTAAAGCATCATCACCTTTTAAACGCCCCATATTCAATGTTGTGGACGTCGCCCAATATGGGTGAAAACGATACCTAAACCCAATCATTCCTCCGATACTAGTAGATGGCATGTCAATATCTTTCAATCTGTAGTCTACACCTATTTGGTCTTTCCCTCCTAAATCACCTGTGAATTGAGTAGCGCCAAATCCAAACATGATTTCTTTTTTGTTTAGAGACCAGTTTCTTTGAGTATTAAAATTAGTATGTTGGGCAAATGTAACCGAACAAATAAATAATAATAAAAATGTAAAAATATATTTCATATTTTGCTTTTAAAATGACAGTTGCCACTATATAACGATACGAATTTATGAATTGTTTTTTAAATAAAAAAAAAAAACATTCAATAAATACTAATAATCAATTGTTCGTAGTATTACACATCGTTTATAAGAACATAAAATCCTACACAAAACAAATGTTTTGTGTAGGATTTTATAGCTTTTTAACTTCTTTTTTTGTCAAAACTAAATCATTTATTTTAGTTGATTTTCACTTTTAAATAAATCATTTAATTTTGCTATGTTCACTATCAATTTAAGAACTTTTTTTTATAGTTGAATAATCTTGTGAGCAAAATTCATCTTTATTAAGCACTGATATTTTTTCTTGTTTTTT
>CANNKP010000003.1 GCA_947505255.1 Flavobacteriales bacterium | reverse complement strand
CTCCATCTTCTATGGTTCCCATTCGGGTTCATTCCTCTCCACCAAGCCGTATTCCAATTTAACCAGTCTTGATTTACAACGTAAGAATTAAACACAAAATAATCACATAAAGATCTCCAACTTAATAATGTATCAACATTTGCAAAATTGGCAGGAACGCCCATATTGTTAGTAGAAATAAAGTTTCTTAAAGAGTTCCATGCTGGTTGAGCATTCGGCGCACCATATTCTTCCCAAGTTGCTCCCCACGTTTTTAAATATTGTAAATTATATTTATTTTGATCAAAATAGAAATCGGTATAATCGTGATCATCCGCTTTTTCACGGATTTCATAAACGCCCCAATAAACGCCATTCACATAAACCACACATGGTCTCCATGTTCTTTCATCTAAATTCATGTCTGCTCTTATAGAAAGAGTATGTATAAAAGCGTCACGGATATGAGCTCCATTTTCAAAAGAGTAATTATCACTTGCAGCAGGCTTCAAAATAACCCGTTGAAATTGGTCTCTTGGTGAATCAGGAAAAATCTGATGTTCTAGTCCAGCTGCATATCCAAATTCATCTCTTGTAATATAATCAAACCCTCTTTGGTCATAAGCCCATGAGTCATTACCATGTTTATTGAAATCTCCCTGACCTTCGTCAATAAATGTCCCATCATCCTCAAATAATTCAAATGCACCAACAACTGGTGTTTGATTACCATTTGCTACTAGGTTAAATACGCCTTGACTGCACACAGAAACAACAGAAAGCGTGTGTGTTACATTTATAAAGTAAGAATTGGTTTCAATAAAAGATGGTTGATTCGTGCTAAATGCAGCCGCTCTTAATACCATCGTAGCATTAATAGGTACCGGCCCGGAATACAATGTAGATGTCGCAGTTGGATTTTGCCCGTTTATAGTATAGCGAATCGTTGCTGTTGGATCAGAGCAAGTAATTGTTGCTGATTGCGCCCCTGCATAAAACCCTGGAGCAAGGCTAATCACTGGTTTTGGTGTATAAAAGTTTTGTGCTCCAATATTGGCTGCGTTTGGAGTTGGTGTAGTAAACAATTTCCAATCAGGAGCAGCGTTTGTAGACCTTCCAACAGAATGGTCGGCCTTTGTCATGTGCACTATTTTTATTGAATCTGACACATTCAGTGCAGAATTCACTAAAATAATCCAATCACCTCTTGTTTGGGTTAAACTGAAGTTTGGGTGATATTGTGTCCCATTTACAGTATTTCTTTTTGTGCAATAGACCATTTTGTATCCGTTTGCTGCAATTGATCCACTGGGAATCATCCATTTTTGCAAATTGGTCGATTTGTCTGATAGATAGTATCCCGTTAAATCAACTGGTGCGGCACCCATGTTGTATAATTCAACCCAATCCTCTCTGTTGCCATAAGCATCAGTGATTCCGTTCATATTAGAACAAGAATATTCATTTATAATTACTTGGGAGTTCGCCGTGAAGGAGATTGTTAAAAGGATAAATGCGTAAAATATTGATTTCATTTTCTAGTATTTAGTTTTGCAAAAGTCATTTTTTAGGACCTAATTTAGGCTAATATTACTATAATATTAAATTATTCCCTACTTTAGTGACGAATAAAACACTTGAATGGTTGTATTCCTATGTTTTTCGGTTAATTTTTTATTTTAAAATAGTATGTATAAAATAATCTCTCTTTCATTAATCTTAGTTGCTTTTTTCTTTTTTAATTCTTGTAAAAAAATTGAGGGTCAAGGTGGCTCTTCAACAATTAAAGGTGTCATAAATGTAAAAAAATATAGTGTTGTTGGTTCGTTGGTTGCCGAATATCCTGGCGCAGAAGTAGATGTTTACATTATATATGGTGAAGGGAATACTTTTTACAATGATCGAATTAAAACGAGCTATGATGGGAGTTTTGAGTTTAACTATTTAGAAGAGGGTGACTATACTGTTTTTGTATACGAAGATAATAATGATATTATTAATTATCCTGGTGGAAGCAGCGCCGTGTTAGTAACGACATCGATTTCAGGAAAGAAAACAACGGTTGATTTGGGAACAATTGACACAAAAAAATTGTAACATGTTTCGTGTACTTTTGTTTTCAATATGTTTACCTTTTTTATCAATTAGCCAACAAAGTTCAGGTAAAAGTTGGACTTCTATTGGATTAAAAGGAAGTATAAATAAGAAAATCGATTGGGCAGGATCGTTCACCGCTCGAATTGGTGGCTCGAATGATCAAATTTATTTTCCGCAAGTTTCACTCAAATATAAAGTTACGAAGTGGTTTCGCCCATCTGTAGATTATAGAGCAATATTTGCTTTAAACAAATACGGTAATTATTCTTTTACCAACCGTTTAAATTTTAATGCTGAGTTTAAGCATACATTAAACCGATTTTCTCTTTCGGCTAGAATAAGATATCAGTATTCATTTGATCGATTAATCTCTTCATCGAATTATGACTCAGAGTATGACCAAGCAATTCGCTTCAAGCCACAAATATCTTATGATATTAACAAAAGCTTTATAACACCTTTAATTAATATTGAATTCTTTTACAATCCAACTTATGGGCCTTTAGGGCAACGATTCACTAAATACAGGACATTTATTGGTGTTGACTTTGAATTTGATAGCCCACACGAGATTTCTGTAGGATATATGTTCGACCAACAAATAAACCAACCAGACCCTTCTAGAAAGCATATTTTATCTATCAACTATGCTTATAATTTGGGATTCAAGAAGAAGAAGAAGAAAAATTAAGGTTTTTTCGCTTCGGTAACGACCAATCCAATATCTAATACTTGATCAATTTTAGAATCTGTAATTCCTTGCTCCAAGATAAAAGTATATTTCCCTTTTAACGGAAGTTTTCTTCTTTTAAAATTCAATGAATTTTCAACAATTGTCCCGGTTTTCTTTCCTATCCAAGAACCATCTGGATTCGTTATTTTTATTTCAAATGATTCTCTTGCGCTTTCCTTATTTGGTGTTTGTGTGTTCATATAAATCCATAAATTACTGAATTTATATTCTGTAGTTGTTCTTAAAGTAAGCACAAAGTCGTATTCTTTGGTTGCATCTTTAATATCGACAGTAAAGGATGGCTTAACGTTTTGTTTCCATTCTTTATTTTCAAACACATATGACTTCTCGAATGTTGGAGCACTTTCACAAGAAATTAAAAATGCTAAACAAAAAAAGACGCCTACCTTACTCCTTACTTTCATTATTCCCTGCATCTGGATTACCTTTTGGTCTATTGTTTGGGCGTTTATTTCTTCTTTTATTTGCTGGATTCACTGGTTTTTCGCCATCAACCTTAGGGATTTGGCCTTGTGTATTGGTTTGATTTTGCGGATTAACCCTTGGTTGATTTTCGTTTGGTCTGTTTCCTGGTTTTTTCTTCTTTTTCTTGGTTTTAAAAGCATGTTCAAAACGATTCAAGCTATCTTGACCTACAACATTATCATAGTCTGGTTCTTTTATCACCACTTCCATGACATATTCATTCAATTCTTTCGGTTTTTTTCCTTCAGAATTCAGTTTAATTATTTCCTTAACACGCTCCGGAGTTAAAGGAATTAAACCACCAACTCCACCTTCATAACCATAAAACATTTGACGTTTAAAAACATCCGTTTTAACATGGTAGGCATTCGCTTTTTCAGTTTGAAGTTTGATATCTGATTTAGGAAAGGCTTTAAAAGCATCCAAATACATGTCTAATTCATAATTTAAACAGCACTTCAATTTACCACATTGACCTGCTAATTTTTGAGGATTCAATGACAATTGTTGATAACGTGCAGCAGAAGTAGAAACAGATCTAAAATCAGTTAGCCAAGTAGAACAGCATAATTCTCTTCCACAAGATCCAATTCCTCCGAGTCTAGAAGCTTCTTGACGCGAACCAATTTGGCGCATTTCAACTCTTCCTTTAAATTTTTCTGACATATCTTTTATCAACTGGCGGAAATCAACGCGTGTTTCTGCAGTATAATAAAATGTTGCTTTTGACAAATCTCCTTGATATTCAACATCAGAAATTTTCATTTCCAAATTTAAATTGACAGCCAATGTGCGCGAAACATACATCACCTCTTTTTCAAGAGATCGCGCTTTAACCCATTTATCAATGTCATCTTGAGTAGCAATTCTCAAAATTTTCTTCGCTTCCATCGGTTTAAACCCTGAAGCTTTCTTTTTCACTTGAATTCTGGCAAGTTCTCCAACAACTGATACAACACCAATGTCATATCCAGGACTAGCCTCTACAGCGACAACATCGCCAACTTGAAGACTAAAACCTTTTGCGTTTCTAAAGAAACTTTTTCGACTGTTTTTAAATCGAACTTCAACTATATCATAGGCTGTTTGACCACTTGGTAAAGCAATATTTGCCAACCAATCATACACCTCAAGTTTATTGCATCCTCCAGAACTACAAGTGCCATTATTTTTACATCCGCGAGGAGTACCTCCTTCACTACTGCAATTTGAACAGCCCATAATTCGTTTTTTATTTATGTAAAAATAAGAAAATATTCATTGTATTGTTTGTGATACCAAAATAGACTTTGAACTATGCAAAGTGAATAAACCGCATCACTTTAAAAGATAAATCAGTAAACAAAAGCTTTGTGTTGGCATTTCTTTCAATATGATAATGAGCATCGTTAAAGGTTTCCATAAAATCATTCAGGTTATTTCCTGAAACAAATTTCGCAAATCTGGTCAAAAATTCGTTTTCTTCATCTGACACTTTCGTTAACTGATGGTCTGTATAATTTCTCAAAATACTTTGTCTAAACATGTGCAAAGAATAGTGTAAAAAGATTTTCTGTCTTTCTTTGCTTATTCCCGCAATAGCGTCTGACCAATCTAGCATTTGAATCACATCTTTCTTAAAACAAACGCGCATAAGTTGAATAAACATCTCCCGGTTTTCGTCTAATTCTTTGTGCGTACCCATCAATTCTTTCGCCTTTAAAAGGTCTCCCTCAACCCTAGCAACAATACTCTCAATGTTTGATAATGAAACTGTTTGATCTTTTCGTAAGTATGTCGTTAAATCATCCGAATTAATTCTTGGAATTTTAAGTATTTGTGTTCTTGATAATATCGTTTGTAACAGACTATCTTGTTTTTCACTCAACAAAATAAACAATGTTTTAGCTGGTGGCTCTTCTATTATTTTTAATAATTTATTTGAGCAAACAGTATTCATTTCTTCCGCCATCCAAATAATCATCACTTTAAAGCCGCCTTCATAAGATTTTAGTGAAAGTTTTTTAATTATTTCTTGGCTCTCATCTGTTCCAATCGTTGCTTTTCTTTCTTTTTCGTCAATTCTTTTTAACCAATCATTTTGACTAAAATAAGGCTCTTTTTTAATTTGGTCACGCCAATGGCTAAGCGCGGCATCAGATTTCTTATACGCTGTTAATACTACGGGAAATGAAAAATGAAGGTCAGGATGCTGCAATTCTGTTACTTTTCGACAAGAAGGACATTTTCCACAACTATCTAAAGCATTTTTGTTCTCACAAAAGAGATACTGCACAAAAGCTAAAGCCAAAGGAAGTCCACCATGACCAGCATTCCCTAAAAAAAGCTGAGCGTGACTAATCTTCTCCTTATCAACTTCTTGAATTAAATGCCTTTTCAACTCTTGTTGACCAACTACATCCTTAAACTGCATGACTCAAAATTAATTGATTTTTTGGAATTGTTTTTGGAATTGTTTTTAAAAAATCAAAAACTAAAATACAATTAACGTATTTTTATAATCAAATAAATTTATGATGAAGAAGAGTTTTATATTCGCCAGTTTACTTTTTTGTAGTTCGGTTGCCTTTGGAAGCAATCTTGTAACAAATAATTTAACTAATGAAACAAGGAAAGAAGCAATTACTGTTACTATTAATATAAGTAGCAATGGGAGCCCTGTTAAAGGTGCTTTAATCAGAATAACTTCTGATGGAATGCCAATTGGCTCTTCTACTTCTGATGACTTTGGTAAAGCAACGATTTCGATTCCAACCTATGGAAATCAATTAGTTCAAATTCAAATTATACACTCATTGTATAAGGATCAAAAAATGAGCGACGTTGTTTTAGTAAATGGTAAAAACTTTGATTTTATATTAAAAAATAAAACGGAAACGGTTGATGAAATAACAAATGAATCCGAAGAAAAAATAAATAAAATAGAAGACAAAACAGTTAAATCAGAAGAGAAAACGACACAGCATGAAAAAGATGCTGAAAAATATTCAACAGAAAAAGAAGAGTCTGCGAAATATCAAGAACAATTATCAAAAGAAAAAGAAGAGGCTGTTCGGTTGGCTGAAGAAAAAAATAAATTAGCTGAATTAAAGAAAGCCGAAGCGGAAAAGAAACAAATTGAGGCTGACAAAAAATTAGAAGAAGCACAAAAATCGAAAGAGCAAAATGGAACTCAAGTTGCTGATGACGCTAAAAAAAGAGAGGCAGAAGCGAAACAACGAGAAATTGAAGCGCTAGAGCGTCAAAAAGTTTTAGAAAACTCGAAACTTGAGAATGCAAAAGTAGCTGACGAAAAAGCGAAAAAAGAAGCTGAAGAAGCTCAAAAAGGTCAATCAAAAGAAATTTCTGAAGCTGAAAAAAAAGCAAAAGAAGCGGAAGAAAAAGCGAAGGAGGAGAAAAAAGCTGCAGAAAAGAAAGAAGATTTAGCAAAAGAAAAATCTGATAAAGAGAAAAGTGCTTTAAAAGCCGAGGAGAAAAAGGAAGAGAAAATTGCAGAAGAGAAAAAAGCAGCTGAAAAAGATGCGAAAGAAGCTGAAAAGGATGCGAAAGAAGCTCAAAAAGACATCAAGGACGCTGAAAAAGAGGCGAAAGAAGCTGAAAAAGAAAAAGCTGCAGCCGAAGAACTAAAAGAAAAGCTGGCAAAATATGACGAGGAACAAAAAGAAATCGACAATACCCGAAATGATTATAAAAAAGAACAAAACAAACTTGATGATAAAATCAAAAAAGGTAAAAAGCTTGATAAATTAAAAGAAGAGCAAGTAAAATTAGATGAAAAAGGTAAAAAATTAGATGAAAAACAAGGTAAATTAGATGAAAAACGTAAAAAAGCATTGAAAAAAGCAAACTAATTAATCCTTCATTATACTTAAAAAAGCGATTGAATTTCTTCAGTCGCTTTTTTAATGTTTAAACACAAAGTATAATAACATGGAAAGTACTCAATAAGATTAATTGTACTTTTGAAAAAATAATTTTATGAAAAGCGCATTCAAATTTTTGACTTTAGGATTTATAGTAATAAACTTGATTTCGTGCACCGTGGTAACAGCGAAAAATGTTCCTGGAAGAAAAATTGACTCTTTTCCTTTAGATATAATTGGAAATTATGTGGTAGAATTTCCTAAAGATTTCGCTGCAATTATGGAAGGCGAAGACAAAAATAAAATGTATATTACTTTTAAATCTAACAGCATAATTATAAAAGATAAGGAAGGCGAAACAGAAACATCACTTGGTGATTCTCTTTATTTTTCAATGATTGGAACAAATTATTACCTTTCTTTTGGGGAAGAACCTGAAATAAGTCTTTTCAAACTTGTGAAAAACAGGAAGTCTATTTTACTTTATCCTATGTATGCTCGAGAAAACGTTACAGAAGAGGAGCTTTCTAAATATTTCACTTCCGTAGTTTCAACCTCAGAAGCATCTGATGATTCTGTAGGAATGTCAACATCCAGCTACTCTGTAACTATTGATGAAACAAAATTAGAAGCGTATTTTAAAAGTGACATTCCATTAAAAGATGCATACATACTCAAAAAGAAAAAAAATAAATTCATCTGTCTCTCCGATTCGTTCTAAATGATTTCAAAACATAAGTACCATATTCTTTTGCACCTTATCATTTTCATGTGGGGGTTTACTGGAATTCTAGGGGTATTAATTGATCTTGATGCTTTTTATATTGTTTGGCACCGTGTTTTAATTGCTCTAGTTGCATTAGCAATTGGTTTGGTTTTTATGAAAAAATCTATCAGAATAGGGTCTACAAAAGAACTAATCAAAATATTTGGAGTGGGTGTTTTAGTTGCCTTACACTGGATGACTTTTTATAAGTCTATTAGTTTATCAACGGCATCTTTGGGAATCTTATGTTTATCAACAACAACAATACACGTTACTTGGTTAGAGCCGTTGGTTATGAAACGTAAGTTTTCTTTATTAGAATTTTTCTTTGGATTAATCGTAATCTATGGAATATATTTCGTTTCAAGTGGATTTAATGAAAACGATTACGAGGCATTAATATATGGCTTGTTTTCCGCGCTTTTTGCAGCTTTGTTTTCTGTCTTTAACGCAAAATTGGCAGAAGACACTCCTTCTCACCAAATCACTTTTTATGAATTAATCATTGCGCTTATTTTCTTAACAATTGTCTTAATTATTCAAGGAGATTTTAACGGGCATTTATTTGAAATGAGGTGGAGCGATTTTTTTTGGCTCTTATTTCTTGGGGTGCTTTGTACGTCATTCGCATTCTTAGCAACAATTGAAGTTGTTAAACGATTAGGAGCATTTACCGTTTCGTTGAGCATTAATCTTGAGCCTGTTTATACAATAATTCTCGCAATCGTTATTCTCAATGAAAATGAAGTTTTGGGAAGTCAATTTTACATTGGATCAGCAATAATCGTGTTGGTCGTTATTTCGAATGCAATAGTCAAGTATTACATGAAGGCGAATGCTAAAAAGAGAAGTTTAATTCAACCCTGATTTAGCTAAATACTTTAGCCAAGACTCACTTTGATATTCATTCATCACGCGTGGAACTTTGTTTTGAGCTCCTGATTTACCAATTGATTCCATAAACCTATAAAAAGTTTTCACAGGCAACACGTTGATTGTTGGGCTCTTCAGATTAAACTTCCGCGCAGAAGCGTAGTCGTCGTTCAATACACAAAGCTCTTTGTCTATTAAATCCATAATTAATTTTGGGTCGATTAGATCATCTGTGCCTATGAACCAAGCGTGTCTTTGGTCTATGTTTTCTGCAAATAAACTAAACTCTGGTATTTCAATTCCTTCTCGCTTACACACGTTTTGAATTGCTGAATTTATATTATCCAAAGATAAATGTTCACCACAAAGGCTTAAAAATTGTTTAATTCGCCCAGTAATTTTAATTTCTCTTTCGTCTACATCCACAAAACGAACTAAGTCACCAATCATATAACGCCAAAGTCCAGCATTCGTTGAAATAACCATTGCATAATCTACACCTTCTGTTACTTGACTTAAATTAAATGCTTCATGCTTATTTTTTACATTCCCATGTTCATCAAAAAAATCACTATTAAAGGGGATAAATTCATAAAAAATCCCTGAATTCAAAAGAAGCTGCATTCCCTCACTTTCTGGAGAAGACTGGTAAGCAAAATAGCCCTCGCTTGCTAAATAAGTGTCTAATAAGTGAACCTTCCCTTTAGAAATTTTTTCTAGGCGTTGAATATAGGGTTCCATAAAAACACCACCGTGAACATAAACTTGGAAGTTTGGCCAAATATCATGAATTGTTTCTAATTTGTAGAATTCAATTATTTTTTCCATCAACATTATACACCAACTAGGCACACCCGCAATCATTCCCACATTCCAGCTTGGAGCCTTTTTGATAATCATGTCCATTTTTTTATTCCAATCCCTAATTCCAGTAATTCTATTTCCTGGTTTTGTAAATGGATTTACGACAAATGATGTATATTTTTTAAGGATTCCGCTCAAATCTCCTTCAATATGAGTTTTCTTTTTAGTCAATTTAGTGCAACCGCCAACAAGTAAAATACTTGCGCTGAAAAATGTCTCAGGAAGATCTAGTTCGTGTAAGGTGGATATTTGTCTTAAACTTGTTTTTTGAAAAGACCGAATCATTTCTTCGGTAACTGGAATTCTTTTGCTTGGTGAGCCTGTTGTGCCAGAAGAAAGTGCATAATGCTTAATTTTTCCAGGCCAAGTATGGTCTTTTGCTCCTTCAATAGATTCTTTTAACCAATTCGTATAAAATTCCTCATAATCCGTAATTGGAACGCGCATTTGATATTCTTCTACGACATCTGACTCATTTAAGCTTTGATGAAAATCATGCTTTAAACCGAAGGCTGTGCTTTTAGCCTTTTCCATCAAACTTGCCAATGTTTTTAATTGATTAACGTACTCTTTCCCTTTATTGAAATTCCTTTTATAAGAAATCTCCGTTGTTTTTTTGAGTAATTTTCCAATTATTGGCATTGTTTAGTATTTTAACACAAAGATAAAGTAATTCTCTAACGTACAATAAATAGAGCCTTGACAAAAATCACAAAGAAATTATAACATTTCGGTTTAACCGTTTTAAAGACTCATTTATTGACGAGAAAGATTGACAAAATTGTTAATTTCAAAAAATATGATAAAAGAAATGTTATTTTAAATTGATAAAAAATCTTTATTATTACATTTGCAATAGGAAAGAAACCAGAAACTGAACTCTATGAACAAAAAAACTTTTATTGTGCCTCACGATTTTACACCTGTAGCAGATGTAGCTTTGAGTCACGCAGTTGCAACTGCAAAACCTTTAAACGCAATTGTGTATGTTTTACATGTTGTTCCTAAAGAAAAAGACATTAAAGACGCTGAAGCTAAATTAAGTGAAGTTTTAAAGTCTCATGCAACAGAGGGGGTAGAACTAATATCTTATGTGCGTTTAGGTAATTTCTTTGATCAAATTGGTGATTTTGCTGCTGAGCATCATGCTGAATTGATTTTTATGGGAACACACGGTGCTCATGGTTGGCAGCATATCACAGGAAGTAATGCTTTAAAAGTTATTACGAATTCGAGCGTGCCGTTCATTGTTGTTCAAGAAAAAGGAATTAAAGCTACTGGTTATGATGACATTGTTGTGCCAATGGACCTTCATAAAGAAACAAAACAAAAATTAGCGATTGTAGCGAACCTTGCAACATATTTCAAATCACGTGTTCATGTTATAACACCTGATGAGTCAGATGAGTTTTTGCGTCATCAAGTGCAAGCTAATATTCAATTTGCAAATAAATTCTTTAGTGAGCGAGGTATTGAAGTTACTACAACATTAGCTCCAAGCAGTGGTTTTGACAAAGAAGTTGTAAAACATGCTGTTAATATTGATGCTGACCTTATCGCAATCATGAATTTAAATAGAAGTAATTTCCTTGGTTCTATTACTGCTAATTATGAGCAATACATCATCACAAACGATGCTAAAATTCCAGCGTTAGTGGTGAATCCTGTTGATCTTGCTCCTTATGGTCAAAGCGTACTTTTTAGCTAAGAAAAAATATAAATAAGCAAAAAACCTTAGAGACCATCTCTAAGGTTTTTTTGTGTCGTACCTTTTTTTATTGATCTAAATATGAACGGAAGGAATGCTTTTCTAGGAGCTAATCCACATATTCATCCTTAAGTAATCTTGCCTTTATCTCTTCAAGATTTTTTTCTTTTTTACCTGCTCTAGTTTTCAAAGCCGTTGCGGTGAAATATTTATGCGCCGTAAGGAACTGAACTTGAATCTCGTCCCATTTACGATCACTGTCTATTTTACCTTGTTCACGAAGTTCTCTCCGCAGCCTATCAGCAATTTCATGGAAGTCATCTCTCCCTAAATAATCCAAATCAGCATCGCAAATAATTTCCTCTAGGTTATTGGTTGGCTTGTGAGGAATCTGGGTTACATAAATAAGTTCTTTAATCGTATTGATATGTTGTTCCGTATAACCATACTTTGGCAGAATTTCTTCTGCTAAACGTGCGCCAATTGGTTCGTTCTTATCATATTGTTCCACAAATCCAGCATCGTGATATGTAGCAGCTGATTTTAAAAGAAACAAGCCCTCATCGGTAACTCCTTCTATCAAAGCTAAACGCTCAACCGCTCTAACTACATCTTTGGTGTGCGCAATTCCGTGGTAATGTAATTTATCAGAAAGTCCTTTTTCAAGTACTTTCACAATGTGGCGCTCCGCTTTATAATAATTGATAGAACTATAAAGGTGCAGGTTTACAATTTGCTGAAAACGCTCATTAGGAACAACTCCTTCTCCATCCACAGAAAGCTCTGGCTTGATTCGTTCAACAGTGTACATGTCAATCAATCCTCTACTTTTTGATTGTGCTTTTCCCCTGAAAACACACTCAAAATAAGGTTCAACTAGCACAAAAGTATTTCCCGTTATTGTAACTTTACCTGGTTCACCGAGCATTTCCATGCGTTGCGCCTGGTTTACTGTCGCGCCCCAAACATCATAAGCTAATCTTTCGCTTCCAATAACACCAGCAACAACTTCTCCGGTATTAATACCTAAACGCAATTCCCAATATTCAGTGTTATTAATAATACTGTTGTTTTTACGTATACGCATGTAATCTTGAATCTGTAAAGCAGCAATACAGGTGTCAATTGGATTTGTATTGTTTCGCACAGGCACACCCCCAGCGCACATATATGCGTCACCAATAGTCTTTATTTTCTCTAGATTATTTTTAACTATTATTTCGTCAAATTTACTGAAATAAACATCTAACTTATTCACTAAATCCGTCGGGCTCATGCGCTCTGCACTTTTAGTAAACCCAACAAAATCTGTAAATAATACAGATACTGTTTTGTATGCTCGCGCACTCGCTGTTCCTTTGTTCTTTAATTCCTCAGCTGTAGATTCTGGAATAATTCTACGAATTAATTTTTCTGTTTTGTCCTTCTCTATTTGCAAAAGGAGTTGGTTATTAACCACTTTGTTCTTCTCTTCTTCAAGTTGTTTTCTTTGTTTTTCGATTTGAACATTTTGTTCTCTTATTTCGCGTGTTCTATCAGCAATTTTCATTTCTAAACGAACTTGCTTTCTCCTCTCGGAATCAATTCGGCTTCTTACAAAAAGTCGTATGGATATTGCTAAAACAATTGCGACAATAACCCAGAACCACCATGTTGCCCAAAAGGGAGATTTTATATGTAACGTTAAAATTGCAGGGCTATTACCCCAAGGTCCATCGCCAATTCTAGCATAAATTTTCAACGTATAATCACCAGGAGACAATAAACTAAACCTTAATTCATTTGACGATCCTAAAATAACCTCTCCTTCATCAGATCCTTCTAAAATATATTTATAATTAACTAATTCAGGATTACTCAAATCTGATGGCTGAAAGTGAACGGTAAAACTTCTCTGTCTATAACTTAATTCAATGTGAGTCGTTCTTGAAATCGGTAATAAAAGTGGTGAATCTTTATCTCCTGGTTTTATCCAGTTTTTGTCTAATTTGAATTTTGTGATTGTGACGCTAATATTAGGTTTGTTTAGTGAAAGTTTCTTTGGATTAAAATAATTATACCCATAAATACCCCCAAAAAAAAGTTCTCCCGATGTTGATTTCATAAAAGCCCCTAAATTGAACTCATTACTCATTAATCCATCAACTTCCGTATAATTCGTTGCCTCTTTTGTGCGTGGGTTAAATCTACAAATACCTTTGTTGGTGCTTAACCATAAATTATTTTCAAAGTCTTCAACAATTCCATACACAACGTTATTTGGTAATCCTTGTTTCTTTGTATAAATTTTTGCGGTTTTTGTTGCTTCGTTCCAGTGCATTATACCTGACCCAAAGGTTCCTAGCCAAAATTCATTTTTATTTATCTGACAGATTGATGTAATATAATCTTTTGACACTTTCAATAAAATTGAATTGTATTTATAAGGAACGATTTCTATCTTTTCTGATTTAACAGATAATAAATTAAGCTCTCCTGAACTTGAGGCAAACCAAATTCTATTCTGATTGTCTTTGTAAATATGCCGACAAACTCCTGATGTAATCGTTCCTTTTGGGTTTTTTAATGAGTGTTCAAAAGATTGAGCCTTTTTATTTTTCAAATCAACCAACACAGCCCCGCCCTTCGTTCCAAGAAAATAGCGGTCATCCTTCCAATGAACAATTGAATATATTCGATTATGTTTTAATGATTCTTCCTCTTTTAAATAATCAATTCGTTTGAAAGAATAATTGGTTTTTGATTGAATGTTTAATTCAAATAATCCGTCTACACAGCCAACAAGCGCTCTGTTTTCATTAATAACATATAAAGAAAGGGCTGCCGTTTCTGCGCTTTCTCCTGTAATAGATTGAGAGTTATCTCTATAAAATTGTTCGAATTTACCAGACTTTCGGTTGAACCTCGAAACACCGATGTCTGTTCCAATAAATGTAAAAAGTCCTTTCTTGTCTTCACTAAAGCTCCAAACGTTTGGTGTTGGAATTCCTTGTTCTAAATTTCCACTAGGGCCCACACCTAAAAAACCTTGGTTCATTGGGTCAAAACTAGCTAACCCTCGATCTGTGCCAACCCAAAATGTTCCTGAATCATCACAAAACAAAAGATTTATATCATTGAACAACAGGGCGTTTTTTTGAAAAATATCTTGTGTGCTGCTAAAAATACTTCCGTCTGGGGCAATTGTAAACAAACCCTTATTTGTTGTAGCAATAAACCAACTTTTGTTTTGAGATAAATAAATGTCTGCAACCCCCATAAAACCATGTTCCAACTCCAATTGAGGAAACTTCGGATACATTTTATTTTGTGCTATCGAAAATTCAAAAACCCCTTGATTACTTCCAAATAATATTTTACCTGATTCACTTTGAGTTATCCTTTGGATTATTACAGGATTTTCGCTCTTGTTTTTAATTGGTATTAAAAAAGCGTTGGTTTTGGTTTTATTGGTGCCAAACAAACCTTTATCTTCTGTGTTAACAAAAAGCTCTCCTGATTCGGCACAAAAAACTGCCTGAATTTTTTTAGAGTTTATGAGATTCGGGTAATGTTTGAATTGTTGGGTTTCGGGGTTAAAACTTAAAACACCTCGTCCATTTGTACCAACCCAAATAATACCCGATGGATCAATGCAAAGGCTTTCTATTTGTAGAGCGGTCTTTTGTTCTAATGAAAATGTTTCAAATACCTCTGTGTTCGGATTGTATTGAGTTAAGCCATTTGTTGTGCCAAACCATAAATTTCCGTTATTTGTTTTGATGGCACATTTAATATATTCACTTTCAATTCCTGGTGTATCATCGGAAGTAAAAACTTCAAAATTCTTACCATCAAAACGATTTAATCCATCTTGTGTTCCAACCCAAAGGGCGTGATTTTTATCTTGAACAATGCATGTAACAGAGCTTTGAGAAAGGCCTTGATTAATTGTGTAATTTCTAAATCGGTATGCGGTTTGTCCTGTCCCTTTTAGGGAAAAACACACAAGCAGTCCTATTAGAATAAATATTCTCATTTTCTAAAAATCACAACAAATTAGTTTAATTAATTATTTGCGCTAGGGGCTGTTGGAGCTAATTGTATCGCAGAGTTTTCTAAATCTCTATCAAACATGTACATTCCTCCTTTATCCCCTCCAATCAATTTTAATTTATCTAAAACTGTTCGCGCTAAGGCTTCTTCTTCTAATTGTTCAGAAACATACCATTGAACAAAATTATGAGTCGAATAATCTTTTTCTTGTAAACAAATATCTACCAAATTATTAATGCTATCTGTTACCATTATTTCGTGCGCCAATAATAATTCAAAAACATTTACTAAATCTTTAAATTCTTTTTGTGGCTGACCAATTTTAGGAATTATTGCTTTACCCCCTCTTTCGTTTACAAACTTTACAAGTTTCAACATGTGAAACCTTTCTTCATCTGAATGAGAATACATGAACTTTGCCGTTCCGTTTAAACCGTTGTTTTCGGCCCAAGAGGCCATTGCTAAATAAAATTGAGATGAAGATGCTTCCTTTTCAATTTGATCGTTTAATGCTTGTTCTACACGCTTGTTCATATTATCTTGTTTTTTACAAAGTTATCAATCTTCAGTATATGGTTTTATCATTCATACATATTCTTTCAACAGCGCTCTTTTAGTTCCGTTTTCAACTGCTATTTAGCAAAAATTGATTTAACTTCGCATATATGTCAAGAAATAAGCAAAATAAGCCGAGTAAAATGAAAAGCAGTCTTACACATGTTGTGAGAAAAGTCTTTGAAGAAAACCCAGATAGCGTTCTGAGTCACAAGCAAGTTTGCGCATTAATTGACGTTCGAGAAAATGCACTTCGAAAATTAGTTTTTGACATATTAGAAGAATTAAGTCAACAAAGTGTTTTACAAAGACACGCACATGGTGTCTACTCCATTAATTCAAAAGATGATTATATTGAAGGGTTTATTGAATTAACAGCTCGTGGAGCTGGATTTGTTGTAAGTGATGATGAAGAAAACGATTTATATATTGCACCACAAAATATTGGCCAAGCATTAAATGGTGACCGCGTAAAAGCACGTGTTTTTAAAAGAGGAAAAACTCGGAACGAAGGAGAGGTAACAGCGGTATTATCAAGAGAAAGAACGCAATTTGTTGGTACTTTAGAAATACATGAAAAATTTGCTTTTTTAATTCCTGACAATTTAAAAGCAGGAACAGACATTTATATTCCAAAGGAAAAATTAAATGGTGGAAAACAGGGAGATAAGGCGTTGGTAAAAATTACCGTTTGGCCTAAAACATCAAAAAACCCTTATGGTGAAGTTGTTGAAGTACTTGGTAAAACAGGATCGAACGATACTGAAATGATTAGTATTTTATGTAACCATGGAATCGATTATAAGTTTCCTCAAGAAGTTTTAGCAGAAGCAGAAGTAATCGGTTTAGAATTAGATCAAGAAGAAGTAGCAAAACGACGAGACTTTCGACCTATCACAACCTTTACTATTGACCCCGCTGATGCCAAAGATTTTGATGATGCCTTGTCTTTTAAAGAATTAGAAAACGGCCGTTTAGAAATTGGAATACACATTGCTGATGTTAGCAACTATGTTAGGCCAGGTAGCGCGATGGATGTTGAAGCGTTAAAACGATCAAATTCTGTTTACTTGGTGGACCGAGTGGTTCCAATGCTTCCTGAACAATTGTCAAATATGGCTTGTTCGCTTCGGCCTAACGAAGATAAATTTAGTTTTTCAGCTGTTTTTGAAATGGATGAAGAAGGGAAGGTTTATAACCAGTGGTTTGGAAAAACCGTTATTCATTCTGATCGCCGATTCAGTTACGAAGAAGCACAAGAAATTATTGAAGGAAAAGACGGTGATTTTAGAAAAGAAATTCTAATTCTCGATAAAATAGCTAAAATTTTGCGAAAATCAAGATTAAAACACGGTGCTTTAAATATTGAGTCGGAAGAAATGCGCTTCAAATTAGATGAAAAAGGTCATCCCGATGAAGTAGTAATTAAAACATCAAAAGATGCTAATAAGTTAATAGAAGAGTTCATGCTTTTAGCAAACCGGAAAGTTGCAACGTTTATTTCTGAGCCAAAAAAAGGAAGAGATCAAGTGCCTTTTATTTTCCGTGTGCACGACAAACCTAGTCTTGAAAAAATTGCAGTTTTCAACATCTTCATCGATAAATTTGGCTATAAACTTGATTTTTCTAACCCCGACCAAATAGCTTCAAGTATCAACAAACTACTAGATGATATTCGTTTAAAAAATGAATACTCATTGATTCAAACCATGGCAATTAGATCCATGGCTAAAGCAACCTATGAGACAACAAATATTGGGCATTACGGTTTAGCTTTCGATTATTACTCCCATTTTACGTCTCCCATTAGGCGGTATGCTGATTTAATTGTTCACCGCATTCTGCACGAAGAACTAACAACAAAAAAACACCGTTATGGTAAAGAATTAGACGAGGTTTGTAAACGAATCTCCCGCATGGAAAGGAAAGCTGTAGAGGCAGAAAGGGAATCAACAAAATACTTTCAAACACTCTTTGTTCAGGACCATATAGGAGAAGAGTTTATAGGAACTGTTTCTGGAATTGCAGAATTTGGGCTTTTTGTTAAAATGGACGAAAATTATTGTGAAGGAATGGTTCCTATGAATGACATTCCAGGTGATCGTTTTTCTTTCAACGCAGATAAATATTGCATCATGGGTGCGCGCACAAAAAAAGAATACAACTTTGGGGACAAGGTTAAAGTTCGAATTTACGAAGTTCACCCAAGAAAAAGACAAATAGATTTAGAGTTAATCGTAGATTAAACCGTTTTAATTCTATTATTCAAATCATCACGAAAAGACCCACCAATAGGAATGGTTTTTTTATCATTTTCGAGCGTAAGATTTGGAAATTCTATTGTTGCAATTTTATCTAAACGCACGATAAAAGAACGGTGAACTCGAACAAATTCAGCTGGGCCCATTTTCAACTCAATGTCTTTCATCGTTGAGTGAATTGTAAAACGAGTATCAATTGTATGAATTACAACATAATCTTTTAAAGCTTCAATATAAAAAATGTCGCTTGTATTAAGTTTCACCAATCTACTATTAGATTTAACGAAAATAAAGCCGCTAGAAGACTCTTTGTTCTCAACAATAGAATATAACAGGTTTCGTTCTCTAACAACCTCCTGTTCCTTCCCGTGCTTATAAATAGCCATTTCAATAGAAGTGTGAAGGTCTATTTCTTTGAAGGGTTTAATAATATAACCATAAGGTTCGGTTATTTTTGCTTTAGATAGGGTTGACTCATCAGCATAAGCTGTAAGGAAAACAATCGGTATGGCAAGCTCTGCTTTAATAATTTCCGCAGTTTCTATTCCGTTCATTGTGCCTTTAAGCATAATATCCATTAAAACAAGGTCTGGACTTTCGGTTCTGGCTATTTCTAACGCTTTATCACCAGAAGAAGCGGCACCAACAACATTATAGCCTAATTTATTTAGGCTATATTGAATATCTTTAGAAACGATTGACTCGTCTTCTACAACAAGTATATTAATTTTAGACATGTTATTTATGGTTTAGCCTTTTCAAATGTAATCAAATATTTTGTTCCTTTTCCGTTGGAAAAATTAATTTCTCCGTCTAATTGTTCTACTAAAGTCGAAACTAATTGTAATCCAAGTGAGTTTGAATTAAATATTTCAAAATTTGGAGGTAAACCAACACCATTATCTTCGATTTTTAATTCTATAATTCCTTGCTTTTCTTTTAATCCTATTACTATTTCTCCTTCACTCCTATTTATGAACGCATATTTAATTGCGTTTGTAATTAATTCATTAACTAATAGACCGCAAGGAATTGCTTGATCCAATAATAAATTAATTGAAGTCAATTCTGTTCTTAAATTAATTGTTATTGGCGCAACGTGATAAGATGAAATTAGTTTTGTGGTTAGATTTTGTAAATAACTAGCAAAATCAATAGAAGAAAAATTCGTTGTTAAATAAAGATTCTCATGAATTGTAGCCATGGAATGAATTCTATTTCTGCTTTCTTCTAATATTTCTAGTGTCTTTTCATCTGTAACAAAGGAACTTTGTAAATTTAATATACTTGAAATAACTTGCAAATTATTTTTTACCCGATGGTGAATTTCTTTAAGGAGTACTTCTTTTTCTTTAAGGGAATCTTTTATTTGATTTTCTGTGTTCTTTTTATCGGTAATATCATGAGCAACCAAAGATATTTCAATAACCTTTCCTTCTATATCAAAAATAGGGTTTATAAATAATTCTATCCATCTATTTAATCCCTTTGAAATAAATTCTGTTTCTATTTGATTAGAAGACCCTTTAATAACGTTTTTAAGTATTTTTCTAAATAATCGTAATTCTTTTTCTTGAAACAATTTATTAAAGAACAGATTAAAAGATATATTCACCTCCATATTCTGATCCGTCATATAATTAAAATAATTTTGACAATGTGTATTAAATGAAGAGAAGTTAAATTCTGTATCTAATGTTAATAATAGTGTATTGGAAGAACTATCAAAAATGGCGTTACTTCTAATAATTTGTTCTTTTAAAAGCTTTTCTGTTTTTATTCTTTCTCTAATTTCTTTCTCTAATTTTTTATTCGTTTCCTCAGCTATTTCCGCTCGAATAATTTCTTTCGATAGTTCATTCCTAAGTGAAACATCTTTTAAAATAACTAAAATCGATTCTACTTCTTCAAAATCGGTTGTAACAATCGTTACATCAACTAAAAGTTCTTGAGCATTCTCTTTTAGTAATTTGAATTGCTTTTGTTGAATTTCTTTTTTAAACTTTTGATCGCTTAGTAATTGATTAAAATGTTTTTGGTCATTTTTAATAAATAATTTTTCTAAAATAATTTCACTTGTCCCTAGTAAAACAGTTGCCTCGGGATTATTATATAAAACATTATTATCATTTATTATAATAATTCCTTCAGGTGTATTATCTAAAATTGATTTAAAACTTTTTCTGTTTGATTCAATCGCTCTGGTGTTAATATTTCTTTGAGTTAAATCATGAATCACACATTGGTAATACTTTTTTCTACCCAACATTAACTCAATAATTACAACTTCTGCTTCTATAGCGTCATTTTTACCCTTAAAAATCCAATTGAATTTAACATTTTTCAAGGATTGAAGAATATCCTTGTTTTTAAAATATTCCTGCCTGTTTTTATCTTCTATGTTTAAAGAAAGGTCTACTAATTCTTTTTCTAATAATTCTATATAAGGAATTCCAAATAATTGAATTCCTTTTCTGTTCACATCAATTATTTTATCCTCATCTAATAATAATATTGCATCATTTGATTCTTCATAAATCAATCTGTACTTCTCTTCATTTTGACTCAAAGCGTCTGTAGCTTTTTGAATTTCAGATATATCTATAATCGTACCTTCTATTTGATTTTCCTTTTTATTAAAAAACCAATTAAAAACTAACCTTTTGGTTGTACCATTTTTTAAGGTAATCTGTGTTTGATAATTTTTAAGACGCTCTTTTCTTTTTATTAGCGCTATAATTTCTATCCATTCGTATTGACTGTTTTCTGTAAAAATAAAATTCCCTAATGATAGTTCATTTTCAAAAATTTCAATGAATGACTGGTTACAATCAATTATTTTTGAATATAAATCGGTTGTAAATACACCTGCTAAATTTGTGTTATATAAATTTATATCTTTCGTTAAACTCTTCGATAATTCTTCTTTTTCAATTACGCTATTTGTAATATCTACAATTCGAAATAATTTATAAAACCCATTTTTCAAAGAAAGAGTACTTACCTCAAATTCTATTGTTTTAGGTGATTTATATGTAATACATATTTTTTTACTAAAACTTTCCCCGAGTGTTAAATAAAATATTTTGTTTTTTTCAATTTCTGTTAAGTTGGATAAAATAATAAATTCTAATTCCTCTTCAGTACAATCTAATATTTTAAATGATTCGCTATTTTGATCAATTACTTTTTGAAAACTTAAATTAAATTTAAATAATATAAATCCTACACCAGGATTATTTACTATTTTTTTTAAATATTTTGAATAATCCTCAACACTATTAATCATTTTTTGTCGAGATGATAAAACGATAATAGAACACAATGCTATAATAAAAAATAAACCAAAAATAGCCGATTTAGAAACCTCTAAATTATCTGTATTATCATTAATTTGAAATCCATATATTAATAAAAACAATACAAAAGAATTATATAATATAGCTGGATAAAGCCGCTGAACAACGAATAACACAACAGAAAAAAGCGTGTAAAAACAAAATAAACTAAATAATTCAAAATTATTTGCTAACAAATCTTGAAATGCAATAAATGTCACAAAAAACAAATGAAAAACGAAAAAATAGAGTAGTTTGTTTGTTAACCTTTTTATAAAATAACAGAGTGTTACATAAAAAGGATACATCACTGAATAAGACAAACTAATAAAAAAATAAACAGGAGAAACCTCAGTATTATATATAAGAAAACAATATATAGGACTAATTATTAAAGCTGCTAAACCATGAACAAAAGCTTGCCTTTTAAAATCATTTTCTCGCTCATAATAAGGTTGAAACTCAGAACTGTTTTTTTTAAATATTTTTAATTTTATAATCTCAAAAATCATTTCTTATTTCCTTATTTTTAATGTCTGTTAAGCGAAGTAAAAATACTGCTACAACCTTTACTTTTACTTGTTTTATTCTATTAATCTTGGTGCAATTAAAATGAATTTCTTCCACGTAATTTTTAAAGCTAGTTTTTTAAATCAAAAAATCAAAATAGAAGGATTAAAGTTATTTATAATAGAATAGAATAAAATAATTTATATATAAGAAAATTTATTACTCTTTATTAAGGCTGTTAATATGTGTATAATTAAAAGTTGATTTGATTGTTTTTGTAAGTTATGATGATTACAATCCTATTTGTAAACATCTTGTAAAGTGATAAAACGTTATTAATTAAGGGAATTTATGTTTTATCAACAAAACAAATTAATTGTTCTTTGTTAATATTTAATTCATGTGATTCTATAAAATTATGTGTTTTATAGTATTGAAAAAAAAGTAGAATATATTTTAACTTTTGTAGGAGATATAAGAAAAGAATTGGTTTGGAATAATAATGTAATAATCCTAATTTTTATTATTAGAACTTATAAACGGTAAAACCACATTATTATTAACAATAGAGTTGAAATGTTTATTTTTAAAATGTTGTTATAAAGATAGTTACATAAAACGAAACAGATGTAATGTTTAAAACTTGATTCAATTGTTGATATACATTACATTTGTTATAAATTAAAAAAATGAGCAATTTTATTATTCCAATTGGTGCTGATCACGCTGGATTTAATTTAAAAGAAAAGATTATTAAGCACCTTCAAGATAAAGGATTTGAAATAAAGGATTTCGGTTGTTATTCTGAATCAAGTATCGATTATCCTGATTTCGGCCACCCAGTTGCAACCATGGTAGAAGAGAATATTGGCACGAAAGGTATTTTAATTTGTGGTTCTGGCAACGGGATTAACATGACAGCAAACAAACATCAGGGCGTTAGAAGTGCTTTGTGTTGGAAAAGAGAAATTGCGGAATTAGCTCGTTTACATAATGATGCGAACATAATTGCTCTACCCGCTAGATTTATTTCTGAAGAAGAGGCAATCGAAATGATAGATGTGTTTTTTACAACTGAATTCGAAGGAGGAAGACACCAGTTACGAGTTGATAAAATAAAGTGTTAATATTCTTTTATTAACGACTCAATTAATAATTCAGTCTCTTTCGTATAGTTTAAGTAATATTCTCCCGTTCCCGGGCCAGAGAAACCTGTGTGTATTTTTTTAATTTTCCCATCTCTACCAATAAAGATAGCAGTTGGGAAAGAAATAATGCGACTAAGCATTTTGAATTGCGCTGAAGCTAAGTCTTTGTTTGCCGCTCCTCCAACTAAAAATTTAAAATCAAGATCTAATCTTTTTTGTAATGAAGAAATCTTAGCAGCATGCTCTTCAAAGGTATCACCAACTTCATATCCTATAGAAATAATTTCCAAACCTTGATTGTGGTATTTATTTTTTAATTCTTTGAAATAACGGGTTTCATCCATGCAGTTTGGGCACCACGTTCCCATTATTTGAATGATTGTTATTTTCCCATTGAATTGATCATTTGGAAAACTAAAAACGTCTCCTTGAAGATCTTTTAATTCGAAATGGAATTTTGTTGTATCAATAAGAAATGTTAATGAATCAGCATTCGTAAGTTGAAAATTTTCGTTTCTTGTAGCTTCCCAAGTTGTTTCCCAATGTTTCCCGCTATAAAAGGAACCATATATCGAGTCGTTTTTCATTTTTCCAGTGAAAAGAAAAGCATGAGTTCCATCAAAACAAGAAAGCAATAGATCATCACCATTAACCTTCCCGCTTAAGTAGCGGTAGTCTCCTGTTTCAGTTAAAAATGTACCAAATAAATTATCATGTTCCTGCTCAAAAACCCCAATTGCTTTATAGGAATCAGTGGTTTTTGGTTCAAAAGTAGCCTCCCATTTTCCGCTAAAAGGTTTGGGTTCAATTAGTGTTTTGTGAGGTATTTTAGAAAAAGGAATAAGTTCACAAGGAACTTTATAATTAGCGCCTTTATTAAGGTTTAACCAATATCCTGAGATCGAATTAGCGTTATTTATTTTAAGAACAAGAGAAGAATTAAATAAAGGGAAAGATAAATAAAGAGAATCTTTGGTTCCTTTATCTTGAATTAATGTGATTTTCTCTTCACCGTTGTAAATTGTAAAAGTATAAGCTTTGTTTTTTTTATCTATACTGAAATTGAAAGGTAAAATGGTATTATTGTTTAATTGCAAATTACCACCCCACAAGCCTTTTGTTAAGTGAGGCATGTTTTTTTGTCCTGTAACATTAAGTGTTAATAACAAGATTGAACACCACTTTAAAATATTAAACATGCATTTTTGCTTTTTGAATTGTGAAAATAATGCTTTTTTGTCGGTAACTTTAGCTCTTGTGCAACCTTTTTTTAAAAACGATAGTCTTAGCAATTAGAAGCTAGTATGGATGATACAACTTTAGTAATAGAATGCGTTAAAGGAAATATTCGTGCTCAGCAAATGTTGTTTGATAAATTTGCTAGGAAGATGTTGGGCGTTTGTTTAAGGTATGCTAAAAATACTGAACAAGCTGAAGATGTTTTACAGGATGGATTTATTAAAGTATATGGTAAGTTAAAGGACTTCAAAATGGAGGGTTCTTTAGAAGGTTGGATAAGAAGAATAATGGTAAATACGGCGCTTGACCAAATTAGAAAAAACGGCAAATTGTTGGGCAACACAAATATTGATGATGTAGGCTATAAAATTGAAAGCAATTCTTATGTTTTTGAGGGATTAATTGCAGAGGATTTAATGAAATTGGTTCAAGCAATGCCTACAGGATATAAGATTGTATTTAATATGTTTGCAATAGAAGGGTATACACATTTTGAAATAGCAGAAACACTTGGGATAAGTGAGAATACATCAAAATCACAATATTCCAGAGCGAGGTCATATTTGAGAGAAAAACTAGAATTAATAGACGGTGGAAGGTAAAGACAATATAAAGGATCTTTTCGGAGAAAAGTTAGGAAAATTTGAGGCGAATATACGTCCCGAACTATGGACTAATATATCTTCTCAAATTGGAAGTGCTTCTAGTGTTGCAGGTTCAACTGGTGTAACTTTTTTAACGAAGACAATAATTACAATTTCTGTTGCTGCTTCTATTGCCGTCGTAAGTTATTTTGCGCTGAGCGACAGTAAAACAAAAGAATTAATTCCGAACAAAACTATTTCGGCACCAGAGAAGGGTTCTGTTCAAAAAGAAACGCAAAGTAATGCGGTAGTTTTAAAAGAAAATAGTGCTGACAAAGAACATTTTATAAGTGAAATTCAGAATCCATATTTTACGGATAATCATAGCACCTTTTTGAGTGAAGAGAACGCTGTTATAAATAATCAGACAGAACAGAATTTAACACAACCACAGATCGTAAACGAAATTAAACAAGAGTTTAAGAAAGAGGTTGTTATAGAAAAAGAACAGTTAGACAATATTCAGTACGAAAATGTTTTAACCGAATCAATCGTTGCGACTGAAGAAATTGATTATATAGGAGTTTTACCAAACGTGTTTACCCCAAATGGTGACAGAATTAATGATGTGTTATCTATCGATGCAAAAAATCTTTCCGATTTTAGTATTGTAGTTATTGATAAGAACAGCAAAATAGTTTATCAATCAACGGATGTAAATTTTATTTGGGACGGCTCAACATTAAGCGGTGACCTTATTGCAAAAGGAAGTTATATCTATTATATAACAGCTCGAAAACCAAATGGAGAATTGGTTAGTAAACACAGTCTTTTAAGCATTGAAACAGATCGTTAATCAATGTTCTGTAAGATGTTCTGAATATCCTTTTATCGCTTTATAGTATAGAAATAAACTTACAATTAAAAGTATGTGGCTTACGTCATTTCTATCAAACCATTGATGAATATTTATTTTTTTAGATTGAATAACGGCCGTCGGTATAAGTACCAGAGCACTAATCCATAAGTATTTAAAAGAAGGAGATATTGTTTTCTGATAATAATACCCCACAGTCCCAACAACCAACCCTAAACCAATTATGGTATTTATAGTTGGAACAATAAGCCCTTTTTGCGGGTCTTGGCTAATATCAACAAAAACAAACACACATGTCGCCCCAAGTAAAGCAAAAACTAGTTTTATTATGAAAAAAGAACTAAAACGACGTTTCCAAGTCTCGTTTTTATAGATTGATATAACAGCGCGCTCTAAAAAATAAACAGCAAATATACCGAGATACCATGAAGCATATTTTCCCGGAAGCCCCCAGTAGTTGAACATAAAATGCCCTAACCCACCCAAAAAGAACCCAACACCGAAAATAATAAAAAACCACTTCCAGTTATTAAAAAAAGGTTCGCTTTTACCCAGTTTTGAAACTTTAAACGCTAAAAATAAAGCCACAATTAAGATTAAAGTGTCCCCATAAAAAGCATTTATTTCGAGAAATTTATAACCATAAAAGGTTGTTTCTATTTTATCGAAGTCTTTTCCTATCAGCATATTTATTTTCGATGTTCCTCGAATTTGTGAATATTCTTGAGGATGATTTTTTCAACAAGCATTGGAAAACGCGGCTGTAAAAAGGCATTTAACCTACCAATTGAAGTTAGTACTGTGATGAATTTTCTTTTTGAAAGATTTTTAAAAATTGCTTGTGCAACAAATTCAGTTGATTGTACTTTTTTGTCTTTTCTTGATGCTAATATCAGTTTAGACCCATCAGCAGCAATTGCCTCTTTGTTGTGCTCAATATCTGTAATTCCAACAAAAATAAGCCCGACATGAATTTTATTTTTTGCCTCTTCTAGTCTTATTGATTCAGCGAATGCTCGAAGCGCCATCTTAGATGAACAATAAGCCGACATAGCAGGAATCCCCCTAATCCCAGCCAAGCTCGATATAAAAACAATGCTTCCTTTTGTTTCTCGTAAATATTTTATTGCAGGAATAGTAGGATATACCGCCCCTAATAAATTACTATCAAAAATTGTTTTAAACACTTCAGGATTAACGTCTGCAACATTTCCCCTCATCGAAACACCAACGTTATTAATGAGGATATCTATTTTCCCAAAAACAGTAATTGTTTCATCGATTAAACGTTGACTTTCTTCAATAATTGAAACGTCGCAACAAACAGTGTGTACGTTTGGATTTATTTTTTCAACCTCTTCTTTTGTTTTATTAAGCCGTTCTTGATCACGACCATTTAAAACAATGTTCACTCCTTTTGACGCAAGATTAAGGGCTATAGCCTTTCCAATTCCTCTGCTAGACCCTGTAATTATTGCTACTTTACCTTCGAATTTATTAGAAGTCATTTTTTTATCTTGATATAATTGATTTCTGGATGAAATTTTAATGCGGTAAAACTGTTTGTCCAGGCCATTGCAACATGAACCAAAAAGGCGATCCAAATTGTTCCTGATGCTAAAGTTAACAAACAAAGCACTAACCCAAGAGGTATTGCACCAACAGTCTCGTCTAACCCTTTAGGAATATGAGTTGCAGAATATAAGGCGATATTTACTGCAATCGCAGGCCAAACACCGATTGAATCTACTAAAGGAAAAAGCAACACACCACGAAACAAAAATTCATATCCAAAAAGATATATTGCCCACCCAAAAGCGTTAATGAAAACTGTTTTTTTTGTCCAAATCTTTGCACGAATTTGTGGGTAATTTACGAGGTTTCTAGGTTTTTTAGCACTGAAATAAACCAACGGAATAACTAGCGCACATAGTCCAATAATCCACACTATAGAAAAGAATGTGGTTTGTGGAATAAAAGTCAAGCCGTAATCGGTAATAGAATAATCAGGTAAGAAAATTAAACAGATGATTATTGGCGCAACGCCCATACTAAAAAACCCAAAGTATTTTGTAAAAAAGATATGCTTAACAGACGCTACGTCAAATGAGTTGCTCGAATAAAACCGATCCTTTATTTTTTTTGAATTAGCAGTAAACCAGTAAATAATGAAGAAAACTAAGGATAATATAGTTGGTAAAAAGGTGTTTAAATCTCCATTTTTCCATGATAAATCTGTCGATAATGTTTGATACATAGTTTATTTTTTTAAATATCCATTTTCTTTAAACCATTCAAAACACTCAAGAGCCGCTGTTTCGATTGGTGTTTGTGGCATTAATAGTTCTTTATGAGCTTTTTCTGCAGAGTAATAATGGTGCTCTGAAGAAAGTACGGCAAGTTCTTTCGTGAGAGATGGATAGTATTTAAAAAGACGAGCAAAAAAAGAACTCATTGTTCCATATGCAACAACAATTTTCTTTGATAGCTTTATTGTTGGAGCCTTTGCGCCTATCGCTTTACCCATCTTTTCAAAAGATTCTTTATACGTAAGGTTGAAATTACCTAATATATAGCACTCCCCAATTTTCCCCATAGTAATAGCATTTGCCATCGCTATCGCTACATCTTTAACCGCAGTAAAGTTTTTTCCCCCAATGGAATATCCGGGCACCTTGTTTTTGTGTAATGCGATAATCATGGCTCCAGAACTTGGACGAGAATCATATGGGCCAATCATAAATGTTGGATTAACTATTATCGCAGGTAAACCATCTTCTTCGACGGCTTTTAACATTAACTGTTGTGCTTTGTGCTTAGAGTCTAAATAATCAATACCGTATTTAAATGAAGTATACGGGTTTTTTTCATCACCAGGAGTTTTCACAGAGTCGCCAGGCCCAAATGAGTTGGCTGTACCAACATATATTAAACGTTTAATTGAATGTTTAAGAGTAGCATTAATAACATTTTGAACACCATCAATATTTACCTTATTAACGATTTCATTCCTGGCTGGAAACATACTCGTAGATGCAGCACAATGGAATATAACCTCTTTATTTTGAAACGCAATATCAAGCGCTTTTGGGTCTAAAATATTTCCATAAAACAGTGTAATAGGCAATCCTTTAAGTGTGATAGGATCTTTTCCTGGCTCAAGCAAAACACTAACCTTATAATTTCTACTTAGTAATTCTCTCACTAAGTTGCTTCCCAACACACCATCGGGCCCCGTAACTAGAATTTCCATTGTTTAAGTTTTGCGCAAAAATACAGTGTTCTATTTAATTAAAAGCTTAAATCTTGTGTTTTTAACGAAAATAAAAAAGCTCTGTGAATAATCACAGAGCTTTTTTGAGGTCTCGTCCGGATTCGAACCGGAGTAGACGGTTTTGCAGACCGGTGCCTAACCGCTCGGCCACGAGACCGTTTTGAAATGCAAATGTAAGAAAAAAAACGAAATTAATGCTCTTCTATAATAATTGCTACGTTTTGAACATCACCATTTATTGGAGGACAAATTTTGGTAAGTTTTAAGCGAATGTGTCCAATAGTGTTAATTTCTGATTTTAAACGATTAACGATTCGTTGCCCAACGTGTTCTATTAATTTTGATCGTATGGCCATTTCTTCAACGACTATTTTATTCACATCACAATAATCTATTGTTTTATTTAAATCGTCTGTATTTGCCGCTTCTGAGAAATCTGTGTTTAACATAACATCAACACTGTAGTGCCCTCCAATTTTCTCTTCTTCAGGCAAGCAACCGTGATAAGCGTAAATTTTTATTCCATTTACCTCAATTGTGTGTTTCATTAATTATTTTTGATTTTTTCTATGTTTATAAGTCCTTGATTCATACGTTCTAAGCATTCTTCTTTCCCTAAAAATTCAGCTATTTCGAACATACTTGGGCCCATTGCTGTGCCTGTTATTAAAAGTCTAAAATTTTGTAAAACAGCCCCAATTCCAACTTGTTTTTCTTCTAAGAATGATTTAAAAGCGATTTCAATTTTTTCATGTTGAAATTCGAGAATTGACGACAAAACAGAAATCCATTCTTTCATTAATTGTGGCGTTTCTTCTTTCCACTTTTTTAATACGGTTTGTTCATCATAGGATAGTGGTTTTTCAAAAAGATAAATTCCTTCTGTGGCAATATCTTGAATAAATGTTGCACGTTCTTTCATTAAGCGACAAATGGTTACTAATTTCGTTTTATCAAAATCAGTATTTAGATGTTGTGATAATAATTCAGCTAATTCGTTATCTGGAGTTGAACGTAAATATTGTTGCTGGAACCACTTCGTTTTGTCTGGATCAAATTTCGCTCCTGATTTGGAAACTCTTTCTAACGAAAAAGCATCGACTAATTCATCTAACGAAAAAATTTCTTGTTGCGTTCCAGGGTTCCATCCTAAAAATGCCAACATATTAATAAAAGCACCTTTAAAATATCCTTTTTCTCTATAGCCAGAATAAAGTTCACCTTCTGCAGTTGTCCAATCTGTCGGGAAAACTGGAAAACCTAAACGATCTCCATCTCTTTTGGACAATTTACCATTTCCGTCAGGTCTTAATAAAAGCGGTAAATGTGCAAATTTTGGACTTTCCCATCCAAATGCATCATATAACATAACATGCAACGGCGCTGACGGCAACCATTCTTCACCACGAATGACATGACTAATTTTCATTAAATGATCATCGACGATATTTGCTAAATGATAAGTCGGCATTCCGTCACTTTTAAAAAGAACTTTATCATCTAAGTTGTTTGTGTTGACCACAACCCACCCCCGGATAATATCTTCAAAACGTATATCAACATTTCTAGGCATTTTCATGCGGATTACATAAGGGGCGTTGTTTGCCAAAAGCTCGTCGACTTGGTCTTGTGGTAAGGTTAATGAATTTCTTAATGAAACACGTGTAATAACATTATATTGCCAATTAGGCATACCCATCTTTTTTGCATTTTCACGCATAGCATCCAATTCTTCTCCCGAATCAAAAGCATAATAGGCTTTGTCTTCTCTAACAAGTTGTTCTGCATATGGTCTATACAGTTCTTTTCTTTCAGACTGAACATATGGACCATAATCCCCACCTATTCCGGGACCTTCGGTTGCCTCTATTCCACACCATTTAAGCGCATCTAGAATATAGTCTTGAGCACCAGGCACGAACCTGTTTTGGTCTGTATCTTCTATTCGAATAATAAAGGTTCCATTATTTTTTTTTGCGAAAAGGTAATTGTATAATGCTGTTCTTACGCCTCCCATATGTAATGGACCTGTAGGTGAGGGGGCAAAACGAACGCGAACGGATTCTAATGACATTTGTTGAAATTTAGACGCAAAGATAATGAGAATTATAGCATTCAATATTGTTAAGAGGAAGAAAGTGTTCTGAACAAAATAATGGTTGAGCTGTATCGTTAATTATATATAAAGAATGTATAGTTTCCTGAATTAGTTTTAATTTAGTGGGTTAAGTTGTTTAATAATATTAATCATGGGGTCATTTGATCGTTTATTGGAGCAAATAGATGCTTTTATAAGAAAGTACTATAAGAATTTAATGATAAGAGGTGTTATCCTTTTTATTGGTGTCTTTTTCTTGTCTTTCTTAGTAACTGCGACGTTAGAATATTTCGGTCGTTTTAGTTCAACAACTAGAGCAATTTTATTTTTTACATTTCTATTTATAAATGCTGGAATACTTATCAAGTATTTTATAGTTCCTCTTATGAAGTTGTATTCTTTTGGAAAACGAATTAATAGATATCAGGCTTCAGAAATTATCGGCTCTTTTTTCCCGTCAATTTCAGACAGGCTTAAGAATACGTTACAATTAAATGACAGTTTAAATTCGAATGAGGGGAACATTGAATTGATTCGCGCAAGTGTATTACAGCGCTCCAACTCTCTTAATATTGTTCCTTTTATTAGTGCTATTGATATTAAAGAGAACAAGAAATATGCTAAATATTTAATTCCAATTTTTCTTGTGTTTATAGGAATTGGTATTGCAGCACCAAGTTTATTCACGCAAGGAACAGAAAGAGTTTTTAATTATTCAAAAGAATTTAAAGAGAAAGCACCGTTTCAATTTATTCTTAAATCCAAGGATTTAGAAATAGAAGAAGGGGAAGATTTACTTGTTGAGCTGGATTTGGTTGGGAAGGAGCTTCCTGAACATGTTTATTTGATTAGTGAAAACGGCAAATTTTTGATGGTGCGTTCTTCTAAAAACAAGTTTAAAGGATTGGTTAAAAAACCGAAAGAATCGGGTGTATTTTCTTTTGTAGCAAATGATTTTACTAGTGAACAATATGATTTATCAGTGTTTGGAAAAGCCACAATTGGAAAGTTAGAAGCTAAATTAACGTACCCTTTATACTTAGGGAAATCAGATGAAATTGTTAAAAACGCTGGTGATCTACTTGTTCCAGAAGGCACAAATATTGAATGGAGCGTAATAACGAAAAACACGGTGTTTGTTGATTTTTTGTTTAATGGAAAAAAGCAAAGATTTAAAAATGAAGGGTTTAAAGTGTCAAAAAGAATTGTAAACACTTCTAATGTGTCGTTATTGCTTTCGAATAAATATAAAAACAAGGTTGATTCCTCAAATCTCGTTGTTAGTGTTGTGAAAGACGCTTATCCTACCATCCAAGTCGAGGAGGTTGTAGATTCGGTTTCTGATGGATTAAGATTCTTTACAGGAAATATTTCTGATGATTATGGCTTACAGAATTTAACTTTTGTATATTCAATTATTTCTGAAAATGGAAAGCGTATTGATAAGAAAATGTCAGTTAAGAAAGTTTTTGGTGTTGATTTACCCTTTGATTTTGCGGTAGATTTTAGAAGAGAAGAAGTTAAATTAAAAGATAAAATCGAGTATTATTTTATTGTTTCTGATAACGATGGTGTAAACGGCAGCAAATCTTCTAGAAGTCAAGTTTACACCTATATGTTACCTTCTCTGGAAGAATTAAACGAAAACCGGGATGAAGATCAAAAACAAATTAAAGAAAATTTGACAGACTTATTGAACAGAACGAAGGATTTCCAAAAGAATGTAGATAAGCTTCAAAAAGATGTTTTGAATTCAAAGAAGAGTGATTGGAATAAGTTGAATCAAGTGAACCAATTACAGGAAGAACAGAAGAGTATTTTAGAGTCTTTGCAGAACATGAAGCAACAGATGGACCAAAGCACTCAAGAGAAAAATCAATTATCTGAAATGGATAAAGAAATTTTAGAGAAGCAAGATATGATTGAAAAACTGCTTGAAGAATTGATGGATGATGAACTTAGAGATTTATTGGATCAGTTGGAAAAGTTAATGGAGAAAAACGATAAAGAGTCTATTAATGAAAAACTTGAAGACCTAGAAAATTCTTCGGAAGACATGAAAAAACAAATGGATCGTAGTCTTGAAATGTTAAAAAAATTGCAAGTAAACGAAAAAATAGATGATATTGAGAAGGAGTTAAAGGAATTAGCGAAAGATCAAGAAGAGCTTAAGAAACAAATTGAAGAGGAAAAAATTTCAAAGGAATCTTCCATCGAAAAGCAAGATGATCTGAACAAAAAATTTGACGAATTAAAAGAAGATTTAAAACAATTAGAACAACTTAATAAAGACTTGGCAGACCCTATGAAGTTAGGAGACACAGAGGATTCTCAAGAAAAGATTACTAATGATTTAAAAGACTCGAAAGACGGCTTGCAGAACTCTAAAGAAAAGAAAGCTGGGGAAAGTCAAAAGTCAGCAGCTGACGAAATGAAGAAGATGGCTGAACAATTGGATCAGGCGCAACAAGAGTCGAATCAACAGGAGCAAGAAGAAGACATTAATTCCTTGAGAAACATTCTTGAAAGTTTAATGTATTTAAGTTTTGATCAAGAGGATTTAATGAAACGTTTTGGCAAAATAAATGATAATGACCCTGCTTATAGACGTTTAGGAAGAAGGCAAAGAACTATTATTGACGAAACCCTAATTGTGCGTGATAGCCTTTTAGAATTAGCGAAAAGACAACCTAAAATTGCTTCATTTGTAGACAAAGAATTAGCGATTATTAAGGAGAATCATCAATTAAGTTTGGAGGATATTGATGAACATCGCAAACGTGATTTAGGAACACACCAACAATCGGTTATGACATCCTATAACAATTTGGCTTTGCTTTTGAACGAAAGTTTACAAAGCATGCAAGCGCAAATGAAGAGTGAAATGGAGGGTAAAGGAAGTTGTAATAAGCCTGGCGGTAAAGGTAAGCCAAAACCGGGCAATTCAATGAACCCTGGCGACATGAAATCCATGTTAAAGAAACAATTAGAACAAATGCAAAAGGGACCGAATCCTGGCGGCGAAAAACCTGGCGATCAGCCAGGAAATAAACCGGGTGGCGAGGGTATGGGTATGCAAGGGTTAGGCAATAAAGGTGTAGCGAAGATGGCAGCGGAACAAACCGCAATAAGACAGCGCCTCGAGCAAATGAGAAATGAATTAAACAAGGAAGGCAATGGTAAAGGAAACCAATTGAACCCATTAATTAAAGAGTTAGAAGAACAGGAAAAAGCGTTGATTAATAAACAGTTTTCGAATGAAATGATTAAACGCCAGAAAGACATTATGACACGTTTATTAGAAAGCGAAAAAGCTATAATGGAACGTGGTTTTGAAGAAAAACGAGAATCTGTTTCAGGAAATAATGTAAATAATGGTAACAAAATAAGATTTGATGAGTATAATAAACAAAAACTCAAGCAAATTGAATTATTACGTTCTGTAGACCCTATTTATAGAAAGTATTATAAAGATAAGGCGAACGAATATTTCAATCAGAGTTTTTAATTGGACTTGATGATATTTGTTATATATGAAAGAAGGATTTACGATTATTGAATCATTGGTTATTCCATCAGATTTTGAAGCTGTAACGCATGTTGAGGTTTTGGTTGATAAGGTTTGTAACAATCTTGGTGTTAATGAAGATTTTTACGGGAATGTACTGATTGCTGTGACTGAGGCTGTGAACAATGCTATAGAGCACGGCAACAAAAAGGAAGCTTTAATGGAGGTTAATGTTTTTGTGTCTGACAATCCTATTGAGTTTTGTTTTAGCGTTAAAGATCAAGGAAGGGGTTTTGATTTTGAAAACCTACCTGACCCAACATCTCCAGAAAACTTGTTAAAGGAAAACGGAAGGGGTATTTATTTGATGCGAAATTTGGCTGATGAGGTAGAGTTTGAGGACGCTGGTAGGAGTGTGAATATATATTTTAATAAATGATAGAAATATTTCTAGATGATGTTGAAGTTCCGGGTCTTGATTCGGAACTTTTTATTTTATGGCTGCAGAGCGTAATTGTCGCTGAAGATTTTGTCTGTGGCGATGTGAATTTGATTTTTGTTTCAGATGAAAAATTGTTAGAATTGAACGTTCAGTTTTTGGGCCATGACTATTATACAGACATTGTAACGTTTGATAATTCGATAGACACTATTATTAATGGTGAATTATATATTTCTATTGATCGTGTTATTGACAATGCAAACACGTTGAATGAAGAGTATAATAATGAGTTAAAACGTGTTTGTGTTCACGGGGTTTTACATTTATGTGGATACAACGATAAAACAGAGGAGGAATCCTTAGAAATGCGAGTAAAAGAAGGTTTTTATCTTAATAGTTATGTTTCACGTGAAACAAGATAGATAAGTTGTAATTTTGTTTCACGTGAAACTTTTGATATGTTAAAAGAATATGATGTTATTGTAGTTGGTGGCGGTCACGCTGGGTGTGAAGCCGCTAATGCTGCTGCAAAACTGGGAAGCAATGTGTTGTTGATTACGATGAACATGAATACGATTGCACAAATGAGCTGTAATCCGGCTATGGGTGGTGTTGCTAAAGGTCAGATAGTTCGTGAGATTGATGCGTTAGGAGGTGGTTCGGCCTTTGTTAGTGACCGAAGCGCGATTCAGTTTAGGATGTTGAACATGTCAAAAGGTCCTGCAATGTGGTCACCGAGAACACAAAATGATAGAATGTTGTTTGCGGAAGAGTGGCGTCTTCTGTTAGAGAGAAATTTGAATGTTGATTTTTGGCAAGATACAGTTACTGGCTTAATTGTTAATGGTGGAAGCGTAAAAGGGGTTAAGACGTCATTAGGAATTGATGTTTTTGCGAAATCTGTGATTCTAACAAATGGTACTTTTTTAAACGGATTGATTCATTTGGGTGAGAAGAATTTTGGCGGCGGCCGTGCTGCAGAAAGGTCATCTACAGGAATTACAGAAGACTTGATTAATTTAGGTTTTGAGGCTGGCAGAATGAAAACCGGCACTCCTCCGAGGGTTGATGGAAGATCATTGGACTTTGGTAAAATGGAAGTTCAAGACGGTGATTTTAATCCATCAAAATTTAGCTTCGGAAACACACACGCACTAATTAAACAACGAGCGTGTCATATTACATATACGAACGACACGACTCATGAGATTTTAAAGACTGGTTTTGATAGGTCGCCAATGTTTAATGGTTCTATTAAAAGTTTGGGCCCACGATATTGTCCTAGTATTGAGGATAAAATAAATCGTTTTGCGGACAAAGACCGTCACCAGATATTTGTGGAACCAGAAGGTTGGAATACTGTTGAGATTTATGTGAATGGGTTCAGCACGTCTTTACCGGAAGACATACAATTATCGGCTATGAAATCTATTGTTGGTTTTGAAAATGTAAAAATGTTTAGACCAGGATATGCTATTGAATATGATTATTTTCCACCAACACAATTAAAACATACCCTCGAAACGAAATTGGTTTCGAATTTATATTTTGCTGGACAGATTAATGGCACAACTGGATATGAAGAGGCTGCATGTCAAGGTTTGATGGCAGGAATAAATGCTCATAGAAAAATAAACGAGAAATCTGAATTTATTTTAAACAGAAGTGATGCATATATTGGTGTTTTAATCGATGACTTAATAACTAAAGGCACAAAAGAACCTTATAGAATGTTTACGAGTAGGGCTGAGTATAGAATTTTGTTGCGTCAGGATAATGCTGACATAAGGTTAACGCCTTTGGGTTATGAACTTGGTTTAACTGATAGAGAAGCATTGGATAAGGTAGATAAAAAAGTAAGTGGCACGAACAGTATAAAAAGATCTTTTAAGAATATTGGTGTTACGCCTAAACAAGCAAATCTCCTTTTATTAAGTAAAGATAGTGCTGAAATAATTCAACAAGTCAAGTTGAGTAGTTTAATTACGAGACCTCACATTTCTATTTCAGATCTTTTAAATATATCTAAAGAGGCAGAAGAACAGGTGAATTTAATAGGTGAATTACACCCAGATGTAATTAATCAGGCGGAAATTCAAATGAAATATGAAGGTTATATTGAGAGAGAAGAAGAATTGGCAAAAAAGATGAATAGAATGGAAGATGTTTCAATCCCATCAACGTTAGATTATAGCGGTATGGTTAGTGTTAGTTATGAGGCGAGAGAAAAATTAAATAAAGTAAAACCTGTTACTGTGGGTCAGGCATCAAGAATTAGTGGTGTTTCTCCCAGCGATGTTGCTGTTATCTTAATTCATTTAGGAAGATAAGGTTTCACGTGAAACGTAAATTATAAAAGGTCCGATATTAATTATCGGACCTTTTTTTGTTACTCATTATCTTTCCAGTCACCATTTTCTTTTATAAGCAAAATCAATTCTTGAACAGCCTCTTCCTCTGGTACATTTTTCTTTTTAACAGTCTTCTCTTTGTAAAGGTTTATTTTTCCCGGCCCCGTTCCAACATATCCATAATCTGCATCTGCCATTTCACCAGGTCCATTCACTATACATCCCATTATTCCAATTTTTAAACCTTTAAGATGAGCTGTTTCTTTTCTAATTTTAGCAGTTGTTTCTTGCAGGTCGAAGAGAGTTCTTCCGCAAGAAGGACAAGAAATGTATTCGGTTTTGGATATTCTCGTTCGAGTTGCTTGAAGTATTCCAAAAGAGGTTGAATTTATAAGCTGAAGCGGTTGGTTTCCTTTTAACCAGATTCCATCACCAAAACCATCAATAAAGGAGACGCCCGATTCACTAGAAACAGTTAATTGAAAAGTTTCACTGTCTTCATTTTCGCAGAAATAACTTAGAACAACGGGATTATCAATTTTATTATTCGCAAAATCAAATTGAAGTTTGCGATAAATATGTGCCGCGTTAGAATAGTTTGTTTTTAATATAAGAATGCAATTAACATAGTTTTGAAGTATTGAATAGTTAATATTATCGGTTGCTTCGATTTCAATAAAACCAATAGTATCATAAGAAATAGAGGGTAAATCATTAATCTCAAGTTTAGGATAATATCCTTTTTTTGTGCGAAAATTCGTGTTCCAATTGTTAAAATTGCAAATCACACCCAATGTTCCAGGAAGTTCAAAGTCAATTGAATTGTCTCCAATATATACATAGTCGGCAGCTTGATCTGTTAAATTCCACTTGTCCAATGTTACTGAATAGGTGTATCCGAAACCAAAGAAATTAGCCTGCTTTATATTATTTTTAGTTGAAAGATCTGCAATTACTATAGGAACATGATTATTCCCTATGTTTAGAATAGTGAGCGTTTCTCTTCTTGAATAATGAAAAGGTGAATAAGGAATCGTATTATCTGTGTTACTAATTATGAATATATTTTCAGTTGTGTTGAATTTTTCAGCAAGTTTTCTAGCTATCGGTATTTCAAATTCAGGTTCTTCAGTCAAAGAAACTCTTATTGTATCTCCAATTCCATCTTCTAAAAGAGCTCCAATTCCAACAGCCGATTTTATTCTCCCGTCTTCACCATCGCCCGCTTCGGTAACACCTAAATGCAAAGGATAGCAAATCCCTTGTTTCATCATCGTTGCAACAAGTAAGCGATAGGCTTGAACCATCACAATTGTATTACTTGCCTTCATTGAAATAACCAAATTGTGGTAATAGTGCTTTTGACAAATTCGAATAAATTCCATCGCAGATTCAACCATTCCTTCTGGTGTATCACCAAAACGACTTAATATCCGATCAGAAAGAGAGCCATGATTGGTTCCGATACGCATAGCAGTGTTGTTTTTAATGCATAATAATACCAAGGGAGTGAATTTTTGCTCTATTCTTTCTAACTCAGAATTATAACTTTCTTCAGTATATTCAATTTCTTCAAACTTTTTTTTATCGGCATAATTGCCAGGATTGACCCTTACTTTTTCAACTATTTTCGCAGCTATTTCTGCTGCATTTGGTGTAAAGTGAATGTCTGCAACAAGCGGTGTATTGTAACCTTTGGCAGCTAAGGAAGATTTTATATTCGCAAGATTTTCTGCTTCATTTTTGCTCGGCGCTGTTAATCGCACGATTTCACAACCGGAATCAATCATCCTAATTGACTGTTCAACAGATAGTTCAGTGTTCATTGTGTCGGTTGTTGTCATCGATTGAAGACGAATAGGATTTGCTCCACCCATTTTTAAATTTCCAATGTTCACCTCAACTGTTTGAAGTCTTATTCGTTTAAAAAGATTAACACAGTAATTTAAATTTTTATTTGCTTCTATCATAACTAGTTACTCAATTTGGACTGACGTATTGATCAAAAAACAAAAATAGAGATATAATGTTTACGATCTTTTATTTCAAGAAAAAACAACGATTAAAAAGAGAACAATTGTTAAAGTTTGGATGTTATAGGTATAATGATTTAAATTTGTACCTTAAAATATGTTACCTATTATGGATTTTAGAACAATAAAATTTGCAAAAGATCACAATGAAGAGTTTTACAAAGTATTAAGACAGCGTGTAAGTGACTACTTCAAAATAAATAATATTACCCGACATGCCAATGCGAAAATGGTTATAAAAACTATTTGCATGTTTCTTTTATATTTCGTTCCATTTGTTTTGTTGCTAACTGTAGCCGAAAATTATTGGTTTATAATGGGAACTTGGATCTTAATGGGAGTAGGAATGGCCGGTTTAGGTTTGTCTGTGATGCATGACGCAAATCATGGAGCCTATTCGAAAAATGATAAAGTCAATAAATTTATTGGGTATATCATATTTTTTATTGGAGGTGATGATGTAAACTGGAGAATTCAACACAACATTTTACATCACACATATACCAATGTAACAGGTGTAGATGAGGATATTAATCCTGGTCCAGTAATGCGTTTTTCGCCTCATGAAAAGAGAAAACCAATGCACAGGTTTCAACATATTTATGCTTGGTTTTTATATGGATTAATGACACTTATGTGGTTTTTATCGAAAGATTATAAACAAGCAAAGAGATATGAGAAGATGGGATTAACGGAAACACAAAATCTTAGTTATAAAAAACACGTAACTATTGTATTGATTTCTAAAGTACTTTATGGCGCAATGATTTTGGGGCTTCCACTTATTTTTTCTCCTGCCCCTTGGTGGTTTACGTTAATTGGATTTTTTATTATGGAATTCATTGCTGGTGTTACATTAGGTGCGATTTTTCAACCAGCACACGTTGTACCAACGTCAGATTATCCAGTGCCAGATGAGTCTGGAAATATTCAGGCAGATTGGGCGGTAAATCAATTGTATAATACAGCAAACTTCGCTCCTGGCGCAAAATTACTTTCATGGTATTGTGGTGGTTTGAATTATCAAGTTGAACATCATTTATTCCCAAATATTTGTCACATTCATTACAGCAAAATATCAAAAATTGTTAAGGAAACTGCTGCAGAATATAAACTTCCTTATCATTCATATAAAACATTTTATTTGGCTCTTTCGGAACATAATAAAATGTTATACAAGCTAGGTCATTATGATGATGTCCCAGCAATGCATCATTAAAAATAAATTCACTTCGATATGAATTTCGAGGATTTTAGAGAATATTGTTTAAGAAAGCCTTTTGTTTCAGAAGGCTTTCCTTTTGATAAGGATACCCTCGTTTTTAAAGTCGATGGTAAGATGTTTGCGCTCGCTGATGTTGATAGTTTTAATTCCATAAATCTTAAAGCAGACCCAGAACGTTCTATTGAAATGCGGGAACGATATAACGCCGTTCAACCAGGTTATCATATGAATAAGAAGCATTGGAACACAATCTTGGTTAATGATGATTTGCCGGAAGATTTATTTTTTCAACTGATTGATGAATCATATTCTCTAGTATATTTATCACTTTCTAAAAAACGAAGAGATGAGCTTACGCTGGGATAAATATATTTGGTCAGTCAGACTTGCAAAAACAAGATCTCAAGCTTCAGAAGCGCTGTCGAAAGGAAAAATAAAAATTAATCAATCCAATTCTAAACCTTCGAAGGAACCTAAAGTCGGTGATACAATTCAAATTTCACACAACAGTGCCATCTTTAGTTACAAAGTTATTCAATTGCTAGACAGAAGAATTGGTGCAAAATTGGTTGCAGATTATATCATTGATACAACACCGGTAGAAGAAATTGATAAATTGAAAACATATCAAATAGCGCAACAAAGTTATCGTGTAAACGGAACAGGAAAACCTTCTAAAAAGGATCGCAGAGATATTGAGGATTATCAATCAGACTGGGAATAAGCGTTATTTCATCTTTTTCCCCGTTTTGCTGTAACTTTTTACTCTTCACAAAGTCTAACTCAAAAAGAAAGTTAAAACACGTTAAACAGTTTAAAAACATAATCATGAGAAAGATAATTTATTTAGCATTGTTATTTGCTAGTTCAGGAGTTCTTGCGCAAGAAGAAGAAAAAAAAGATACAACACGTGTCAACATAAAAAACATTGAAATTATTTTAATAGATCATTCTGATGACATCTCAGAAGAAATAGATACAATTGATGCTGCGCCAGACGAAATTGAAAAGAACAAATATGAGGCTCATTGGGCGGGAATAGATATGGGTTTCAGTATGATGACAAACGGTCAATTTAAAACAAGTTTTGATAATAATCCTTATTGGAAAAATGATCCAGCACGTTCAATGACATGGAATTTGAATGTATTGGAGCATAAATTTGGAATAGCACATGAATATTTTGGCATTACAACAGGGTTAGGGTTTAGTTTTACACAAGTTGCTTTTAGAGATAACTATGTGTTGAATAGCACTCCAGACACCTTGTTTGCAGCTATTGACACTGTAATTGATTATTCAAAAAACAAGTTAAAAGCAGCGTATTTAACCGTTCCGTTGTTGTTGGAATTTTGTACAAATGAAGACTCAGATAAAAGTTTTTATTTGGCAGCAGGAGTTATAGGTGGTGTAAGATTAGCTTCTAAAATCAAAAGAGAAGGTGAAGTTGATGGAAAAGAATTTCAACAAAAAAACAAAGGAGTTTATGGTTTGAATTCTTTCAAATTGGATGGAACCGTTCGTTTAGGTTATGGATCTTGGGGAGCTTTTGCATCTTACAGTTTGCTACCCTTGTTTGACGTTACAAAGACAGTAGAAGTGTATCCGTTGACATTTGGATTATCACTAAACTTTTAGGTTAAGAGCAATAAAAGTTTCATGTAAACAAAAGAGTCGCCCGTATACGAGCGACTCTTTTGTTTTGTTAAAGAATAAGATTATTTCTTCACAACATTGAATTGAGAAGTTTGACCTCCTTCAGTTGTAATATTGAAAATATACATTCCAGCTTCTAAAGAAGAAATAGCTATTTCAGCTTTTCCATTTAAAAGATTAATTTTTGAATTCATTGCTACTTTACCAGAAACATCAGTAATCATTAATGATGCATTTCCTTCTGCTTTCAACGAAACTGTAATAACGTCAGTTGCAGGATTAGGATAAGCCACACCTTCTAAAGTACCAACTTCTTTTATTCCTAATTCAGCTGCATTGAAAACTTTTAAACCCATTGCAGATGGTGTATCCATTCCGAATCCTGAAGCATAATAAGCAGTATCAACTTGTATTGGTGTTAATGGTTGCAAGTAGTAACCTTCATTCCAAGAATAATCGTTTTTAGAATCGTATCCTAAGAATACTTTTGGGTTAACTGTTTGCACGCAAACAAGATAACGTTGGTTATCTTCTAATGAAACTGGCACACTAAAAGATCCATATACTGTTTGGTTTTGTAAATCACTTGGGTAGTAATAATATCCAACTGCGATTGAATATAATGCTGTGAAAGCTAAGTTTACATCATTTAAGTTTGTAAAAACATCTTCCCAACGGTATACGTTCATAAGCATTTCCTCACCAGACAAATCTATAGAATCAGACGCATTAGTAAAGGCTTGGAAATACATTCCTTCAATACCAATTCTGCTTGCGTTTGGGTTGTCAATTACCATACAAGATGAATATGTGACATGGTTTGATGCAGGACGACCATAGCTATTCGCAACAGGAAGATTTGTGATAGAATCCAACGGAGCAAAGGTATAGATAGAATCATTGACAATAAATTCTGAAGTAATAATATTATCTGAAGTATATTGATCAGCAGTTCCTAAATCAATCGTATACGTTAATGTATACCTTCCAGCAGGATAAGTTGCTAGAGAAAATTGAGGGAAAGAATATGTTTCTCCAGGATAGACATCGATACTATCTAAAGAAACGATTGGAAACGGTCCAACTTGCTGATTATAAACAGTAGCGCCAGAAGGACCATCAATGTTTGCAGTAACCGTTACGTTTGCTTGATCGTTAAAACCATAGTTATATACACGTGTTCCTAATTCGAAATTGAATTCACTTGCATTAGTAGCTAATTGAGAAAGCACCCCTGATGATTTTGAGATTAACGTTGTACCAGGCAAACCTCCAGCATCGTCAGCGAACAAACCAATTTTGTTTCCAAGGAACATGTTTACAGGTCCGTTAAGCATTTCAGCTCTTAAAGTAGCACCATCAACATCACTGATCATAACAACCGGAATAGTAACTGTTGAACCAACAGCTCCTGCACCCATGCTTGCCACAGCGTTTTCTCTGTTAACAACAATAACACCAATAGCTCCAGCCGTTTGACAAGCCAATGCTTTAGCACCAAATTCACAATTTGTTGAAGCCGTTACACCGTCAAAGCGATAAACCACCGCAATTTTCCCGGCTAAATTGTTTGTCACTGGAGAACAACCATAGTTTCCTAAAGAAATTCCTTGCGCACTTAAACCTGTAGTTCCATCGTCTGCAACCATAAGATCTCCTTGAACGAACGTTCCAGCTATTAAAAAATTAGGTGTTCCCCAACCGCCACCAGTAGCCCATGTGAAATTATAATTCCCAATAATCGCTGCAGGAGATATTCCAGCACAAATTACTTGAGACTGGGCTATAAAAGCTGATCCAATAAGTGTTAGACTTAGTAATAGTTTTTTCATAATTTTAGTTTTGTTTGCACTAAAGTTAATATTTTATTAATAATTCGTTATGAACTAGAAGAATTTCCCTAACTTTTGTTTGTGACAATTAAAAAACCCCATTAGAACATGTTCTAATGGGGTTCATTTTATAATGAATAAATCTTTTATTCTGAAGTAAGCATTGCTTTAAAATATTCTCTATTCATGCGAGCAATATTGTCCAAAGATATTTCTTTCGGGCATTCAACAGCGCATGCTCCAGTATTGGTGCAATTTCCAAAACCTTCTTCATCCATTGTACGAACCATGTTCAAAACACGTTCCGTTGCTTCAATTTTTCCTTGAGGTAAAAGTGCTAATTGAGAGACTTTTGCTGATACAAAAAGCATAGCTGATGCATTTACACACGAAGCAACACAAGCGCCACAACCAATACAAGTTGCCGCTTCAAATGCTTTATCTGCGTCAATTTTAGAAATAGGAATTGCATTTGCATCAACTGTATTTCCTGAAGTGTTGACAGATACAAATCCTCCAGAAGCCATTACTCTATCTAAGGCTCCACGGTCAACAACTAAATCTTTGATTACAGGAAACGCTTTTGCTCTCCATGGTTCAATATAAATAGTTTCACCATCGCTGAATTTACGCATGTGTAATTGACATGTAGTAATTGCTCTATCAGGTCCGTGAGCTTCTCCATTAATAAATAATGAACACATTCCACAGATTCCTTCACGGCAATCGTGATCAAACGCTACAGGATCTTCTCCTTTTACAATTAATTCTTCATTCAAAACATCCATCATGTCTAAGAATGACATATCACCCTCGATATTATCGATAGGATAGGTTACAATCTGACCCTTATCATTTGGTCCACTTTGTCTCCAGATTTTTAATGTTAATTTCATGTTTTTAAAGTAATTAGTAATTAGCTGTTAGTGTTTAGCATTGCTATACGACAACAGTCATCACCTGATTATTATTTATAACTACGTTGAACCAATTTAATATTGTCAAAAACCAAAGCTTCTTTGTGTAAAATAGCTTCTGAAGGTTTCCCTGTGTATTCCCAAGCAGCAACATAAGCATATTTATCATCATTTCGTTGAGCTTCGCCTTCTTCTGTTTGATGTTCTTCACGGAAATGACCACCACAAGACTCTTCTCTGTCAAGCGCGTCTTTTGCCATTAATTCACCTAATTCTAAGAAGTCACAAACACGATTTGCTTTGTCTAATTCGGGATTGAATGAATCAACAGTTCCTGGGATTCGAACATTTGAATAAAATTCTTCCCGTAATTTTTGAATTTCTGCGATAGCCCAGTTTAAACCTTCAGCATTTCGAGCCATTCCAACTTTATCCCACATTATTTTTCCTAAACGCTTGTGGAAATAATCTACCGTTTTCGTCCCTTTGATGTTCATCAAACGCTCAATATTTGCTTTAACATCATTTTCTGTTTGAACAAATTCAGGTAAATCAGTAGAAATTTTTCCCGTTCTGATATCGTCCGCTAAATAATCAGCAATTGTATACGGCAGAACGAAATAACCATCTGCTAAACCTTGCATTAATGCAGAAGCACCTAAACGATTTGCACCGTGATCTGAGAAGTTTGCTTCTCCAGTTGCATAACATCCTGTGATTGTTGTCATTAAGTTATAATCAACCCAAACACCACCCATTGTGTAATGCACGGCTGGATAAATCATCATCGGCGTTTTATAAGGATCTTGATCTACAATCTTATAATACATTTGGAACAAATTGCCATATTTTGCTTTCACAACTTCAGCCCCAAGGTCCATTATTATTTCAATTGAAGCTTCACCATCGTGATTCATGCGCGCTTTTTCTCTGCCATAACGCTCAATTGCTGATGCAAAATCTAAATAAACTGCTTCACCTGTAGTATTGACCCCAAAACCAGCGTCACATCTTTCTTTTGCTGCACGAGAAGCAACATCACGTGGAACCAGGTTTCCAAATGCAGGATAACGACGCTCTAAGAAAAAGTCTTTGTTTTCATCTGTGATATCAGTTGGCTTCATTCTACCTTCACGAATTGCTTTTGAATCCTCTAAATTTTTAGGAACCCAAATACGGCCATCGTTTCTTAATGATTCAGACATCAATGTCAATTTAGACTGATGATCACCCGAAACAGGAATACATGTTGGGTGAATTTGTGTATAACAAGGATTTGCGAAGTAAGCTCCTTTTTTGTGAACCTTCCATGCAGCAGAAACGTTCGAACCCATTGCATTAGTTGAAAGATAGAATACATTTCCATATCCTCCGGAAGCAATTACAACTGCGTGAGCTGAAAATCTTTCAAGAGAACCAGTTACAAGATTTCTTGCAATAATTCCGCGAGCTTTTCCATCTACGAGAACTAAATCTAGCATTTCGTGACGGTTATACATTTGGATTTTACCTTTTCCAATTTGGCGAGACATTGCTGAATAAGCGCCCAATAAAAGTTGTTGTCCAGTTTGCCCTTTGGCATAAAACGTACGAGAAACTTGAGAACCACCAAATGAACGGTTGTCTAATAATCCGCCATATTCACGGGCAAAAGGAACACCTTGAGCTACACATTGATCAATGATACTAGCTGAAACTTCCGCTAAACGGTAAACATTTGCTTCACGTGCTCTGTAGTCACCACCTTTTACTGTGTCGTAAAATAATCGGAAAACAGAATCTCCATCACCTTGGTAATTTTTTGCAGCGTTAATACCACCTTGTGCTGCAATAGAGTGCGCACGACGTGGAGAATCTTGAAAACAAAATGATTTAACATTGTATCCTAACTCTGCCAAGGCAGCAGAAGCTGAACCACCAGCTAATCCTGTTCCAACAACAATAATATCAATGTTTCTTTTGTTTGCTGGGTTAACTAAACGAATGTGATCTTTGTAAGAAGACCATTTTTGATTTAGTTCGCCAGAAGGTATTTTTGAGTCTAAAATTGACATATGAATCTATTTTTAAAATCGAATTATTACTTAAAGAAAATGTACAACGGAATTGCCGCAAAGGCTGCAGGGACAATAATTGCGAATCCCATTCCAACGTTCTTAATGATTGCCGTATAACGTGGATGACGCAATCCTAATGTTTGAAAAGCCGAAGCGAATCCGTGCATTAAGTGAAAAGAAAGAACAGCCATAGAAATTGTGTACAATAAAACTGCTAACCAAGCTAACTCGTTTACATCGTTACCATTTGCACTTTTCCCAAAGAATCCCATTACAACTGAATGCAAATCTTTGTACCCTTCAGCTACCTCTAGATTAGAATTTTTATCGAACAATTTAGTTTCTTCTCTAACTTCCATTTGACTTTCAAACAATTTAGTTTTTGGGTCTTTATAGGCATATTGCTTATATTCTCCATTTGTAGTTAGAAAATATGAAAATTCAATATCAGCTTTTACTATTTGGCCTGTGTTTGGGTCTTGACTAATGGGCACATTTACTGCCTTTGTTAAAGTATGCAATGGAATTTCTCCGAAATGCATTTTACCCCAAAAGTTCACCATGTGAGTTGCAATGAAAATCAAAATAATACTTCCTAATAAAGCCATTTGTCTTGAAGCAGATGACGAATTAGCAGATGCTTTGTTCATTGCATATTGAACTGGGCGTGCTTTTTTGTTTTGAAAAGCCAATAATAATCCATCAATAGCATGAAATAAGATTGAAAGATAAGTAACGTATGACATTACTTTGATCAACAAATTGTGCTGCATGAAGTAAGCATACTCATTGAATGCTCTTCTACCTTCTTCTCCAGCGTAGAATAATTGTAAATTTCCAAGAAGGTGGCCCACAAGGAATAGACATAAAAACAACCCTGTAAACGCCATCCAGTATTTTTTGGCAATAGAGGATTTTAAAATAACTGACTTACTCATAAATTATAATTATTAAATAATATAGCCCAAATTTAAGTGTTACGATGCAAGCAACAAGGGAAAAGACCTTATTTAGACTGATTATATATAAAAACAAACAAAGAATGATTTTGTTGTGCTTTTTGTAACGAAAATTAGAATTGTTGTTTTAGTGAAAACAAACGATGAGAAAAGCTGTGGTGTTGATGTGTTTAATTGTAACAGGAAGTTGCTTTGCACAAGAGGAAAATCATTTGAGTGGAACGATTTCTAAAGAAGAAACCAATCCGATTAAAGCAGCATCTCAAAAAAGAGAACAGATGGAAGTTGCCGTTTCAATTTATCCTAATCCATCGGAAGGAAGGATTTTTGTTGAAAGTAAAAATGGATCTGTTATTACGATAACGAGCGTTGAAGGAACATATGTTGGAACATGGTTAATTGGCTTAGATGGTAAAACAGAAGTGACAGATTTACCTCAAGGAACGTTTTTCTGTACAATTCAAGATGGGGAAACTAGAACAAGTAAAAAAATCGTGGTGCTTTGACTATAGCCACGGATGCACAGATTGATTTTTGAGCATAAATCGATTTGTTATCTTGATGAAATTAAAATTTACAACAGATGATTTTGTAATTGTTTAGAGCAGATTTTTTGTAAAAATTAGAATATAATCTGTGCATCTGTGGCTATAGTTATAGAACAACATTTTTCAGGACGTTCAATACTTTTAACGAAATTATTGACTTGATTTTTAAGAGATTTATTTCTTTTTTCCAAGTTTATAAATCAAAAAACCTATTCCCACTATAAAGTGAAGGAGAACAACAGAAACGACAACAACGAAAGTGGTGCTCATTTAAATAAAATTTAATTCTGTTTCTAATTCATTGACCATTAATAAACATTCACTTCCAAGTCTTAAGGCTCGATTATCATCAATGTGCCCAGCAGGAAAATTAAACGCAATAGGAATTTTTCTATAGGTAAAGTGATGTAGGATGATTTCTTCCAAAGACTGTCCAAAAGGAGTATCTGTAT
>CANNKP010000002.1 GCA_947505255.1 Flavobacteriales bacterium | reverse complement strand
AATTAAAAGAAGAAATAAATGAATATATAAGCTATTATAATAACGACAGAATCAAGTCGAATTTAAACAAAATGAGCCCGATAAAATATCGAGCTCATTATTATCAATAATTAGTAATAAATTTGTCTAAACTTTTGGGTTCAGTCTAAAATGGGTCAAATTATAGCTTTGCGTTTTGCTGGTGATAATGAATTAGCTGAGTTAACTGAAAAAGCAATTTCAGATAATTTAACTTCAAATCAAATCAAAATCGCCATTAAAAATTGGCTTGCTGATAACAATAGAGTTTAATTTAGGATTTGTAATTAATTACATATATTCGTTAAGACTAATCATATTTCAATATTATTAGTCTTTAATAAAAACTGAAAAATGATAAAAAAAATCGCGCTATCACTCTTTATAACATTGAACATTGTCTCTTTTACGTTTGCTGATTCACCATTAACGAGTACTGATTTCTCAGCAGCTTATAAAAATGATCCTCTAGTTGTAAAAGCGGGGAATACAAAAGGAGTCTTAACGCTAGAACTATTCGGTTTTCTAATTGATAAAACAAGAGCGATTGATTTGAAAATGGCGCTAATTAATAAATTATCATGGTCAATTGATGGGAAAGTTAATGCAGAATTGTTTCTTGGTTTTGGCGTAAAATCAAAGAAATGGCAAGATTATGAAGCATTCATTGAAAATGCCACTGCTGATGAATTATTATGTTATGCTTATTTGAAATCGTTGGACGATTATACTGATGTCAATGAAGCATTAGAAATTGCAAATATTGCTTTAATACTGAATCCAAACAGTTATACTTTTAATATCATTCATGCATTAATCCAAGCACAAAGTATTTTTGAAAATGTAGATAATTGGTGCTCGATATATTCAGACCCAAATGATGTTCGATTCAATGAAACATTAGAAAGAGACATGAAAATTGAAGCGGAAGATATCATTTTTGAGTATCTATCTCTTTATGCAGAATATTGTGGTGATTATGAAGAAGTAGTAGAATATTATGATGAAAATCAAATTGATGAGTCAGTTGATTATATAGAAGAGCCATACGATGATGCGAATGAGGATGAGGTTGATGAATTATCAATGATTATAGATCAATTGAATAATTCCACCTATTTAATTAATAAAACCGAAGGATTGTATGACCGAATCGTTGCAAATGGTGGAAGTGGATTTGATTATAATATAGAAGCTTGCCCATATCAAGAACGATATGGTTGTATGGAATATTCAGAAACATATGATTTCGTGCTATTTGAAGTTTATCCAGACAGATTTGTAACTATTGATCGTTTCTCCTACATTCCAGAAACAGGTATTTTTATGTTGTATGATGCTGCAGAAGATACATATATTCCGTTTTCAGAGGAATAACCAAAAAAATAATCACAATATGATTATGAATATTTCTATCACATAGAGAAATTAAGAACCAATTATCATGAAGGTTGATCAGAATAGTAAGCATTTCTGCTGCTCACTGCCCCTTGGTATTCTATTAATTAATTTCTCTTAGAACTTCAATCCCTTCAAGAGCTTGTCGTGCTTTGGCATCCTTCTCTTCTTTCTCCAATCTTTTCTTAATCTTTTCATCAAGATTTCGATTATTCGCAATTACTTTTTGCACTGGAGTAAATCCTTCTCCTGTGAGTGGAAAGAGATCTTGTAATTCACCACTATAGTAAAACTCATAACACAATCCTCCAAACGTATATTCTTTGTCTCCAACTATAAAATTGGAACCTCCTACACTCGGGTTTTTCTTAGGTTTACTTTTCTGATAACCAAGATTAAACAATGTTCCTAAAATCTCAGGTCGATTCGTAAGTGTAAATCCTGCTTTCTCCCAATGCGCTTGAAATTGACGGAGAAAGAATGCTGTATACAAATAAGAATAAAAATGATCTCCTCCTTTAATCAATCGCTGAATAATGATGTTTTTGTGCGCTTCAATGGTGTCGTTTATCAATTCTGGGAAAGAATCTTTTGCATTCAAGCATTTTTGGAAATAATCACCAGCATAAAATGGACTTGATTTGTCATATAGATTTTGTTCAATTCTAACTGCTGTATTTTGAAGAATTCCTGTTACGCCATATCCACGATTTTTTGGTAGAATTAAACGATTAAAAGGTGTAACATATTTCTTAAACTTTTCTCTTCCTGAATTAAACATACGAACCTGCTCACCTACCAAACACATTACAATCATACGTGATTCAACACCAGTTAATGCTGAAACAGAATCAATTGCATGTTTATCTGCTTTAATCACTTTACAAAATTGCTTCCACTCATTGTAATTAGACCATGCAAATACAGATAAAGCTTTGTCATCCTTATCCCATTTTATTTGTGCTATTTCTTTTTGATATGATTGGTTTTTTATCATGCATAGATTCACAGCATCCAACATCCGTAAAGCAACCTCAATATTTCCAGTTTTGTGATACGCCGCTAATATTGTTTTCGCATTAGTAGGAGAATATTTTGTCAAAACACCAATTTGTCTAAACATGATATATTCATTTTTCACAACAGACATACTATCTGTTTTAAATCCTTGGTTATATTTATCAGCCATTTTAGAAAAATACCGACTGTTTAAATCGACTGAACCATTATCATTTGTCCATTTAAAATGAACTGCTAATGCAGTGAAAACAGCAAACAAAGCCCCTGCTGCTAATAAATGTAGTATGGTGAAATACGAATAACGAAAGAAACTCATAAAACGCGAACGTTTCTTTTTTGGTTTATTAAGTGTTATTTGATTTGTTTCAGTGTTATCTAGCTCTTCTTTCAATATTCATTATTTTGGCCTACAAATGTAGGTAATTAAGTTAAATTTATAAAATGCCTTATTGACACAAAGAATTGTATACTGAATAAATTAAGAAAAGATACATTAATCGGTTCATTTTTAAATTTTTATTCCTAATTAGATTCTATTAAATGCTGATGATGGTGATGTTAAACAACGCTATTGGCAGTTAGAAGTTTTCGATATCTCGATATCTTTTAAATTAAATTTTTTACTTTATTATCTTTGCCAAAACGAACGTATGAAACAATTTCTAATTGCAATCTTAATTTGTACCAGTTCTACTATTTTTTCTCAAACGATACCGACTAAACACATTGATTTCTATCAAGATATTGAGATGGCTTCTTTTAAAAGGAAAATAAAAATGATTGATAAAGCAATCAAGAAAAATCCAAATGAACCATGGTTTTACTGGATCAAAGCTAGCACCTATGAACTTTTTGATTCTAAAATAGCAGTCGTAAATTACGAAAAAGCCCTTTCCATTGATTCCAATTTTTCAGCTGGACATGCAAGTTTGGCTAGATTTCTAAATGGCACTGATTCAACAAAACGAGAACAAGCACTATACCATATAAATAAAGCGATTAAATTAGACTCAACTGATTTTTATTTTCACATTGACAGAGGGTATATTTATTTAGCACTCAAAAACTATGATTTAGCTGAAGCTGAAGCGAAATATATTTTGACTTTACCAGAAGTGGATTATTTACCACCTTGTCAACTTTTAGTGGAAACCCTTTATGCATGTGGTAAAAGAACCGAATTGAATGAGTTTATAATGAAATATGACCTTTCACAATTCGGTGGTTTTATGGATACCAATTTCGATTTGCTGCTCGGTTCGCTATATGAAGAATTAGGCGAACACGATAAAGCTTGTGCATGTTTTCAATCTGCAGCCCAACCCTATTCATGGATGGATGAAGAAATACCTGCTGACTTAGTTTTGAAATTGAAAAGCTGTAATTAATTTTTTTAATTGAAAAGAGGCGAGTTTAAAAAACAATTCAAATAAACTTAATAATTACGAATTGAAAAACAGCATGAGTATTCCAATTAAAAAGATACTTTTTTCGCTTTTATAAGAACACAAGAGCCATAACATGAATATTTTTTTGATTGTTCTTTTTCATTGTTTTCATCAAGTCCATTAAAAAAAATTTGAAAAAAATCAAAATCGTGAAATCCAGCTTCCTTTATTTGAGCAATAATTTCAGATGTTTTATAAAAAGCAGCAAATTTATAAAAAGAATTTTTATTTCGATTTTCTTTATGAAAATTCCCAACGATACTTTCTTTTTCAATAAAACCAATTATTAATGATCCATCACTTTTAAGCACACGATTTGCTTCAGTAAAAGCCTTTTTCAAATCATAAAAATAGCTGATGCAGGTTGCCATGAGCACAAAATCAAAATAAAAATCTTCAAACGGAATTTTTTCTCCAAAACCATTTTTTTCAATTGATTTAAATGATAAAGAATTGATTGTTTGTTTTCAAAACCCTAAAGAAGAAGTTTGACAAGAAAATTCTGATAGAAAAATTAAGTATTGATAATAATCACTGAATTAATTGATTGACATCATATCAATTACTTGCCTTAAAAAATATATTTGACTTTAACTTTTCGTTGAAATTATCACACATTTATCACCTAAAAATCGAAGATGATTACTGTTAAAAAAGAAGGAATTGTATTGGAGCCTACTTCATTAACCTTTGAAAATAAAAGTGTTTTTAACCCAGCTTGTATAGAAGTAAATGGGGAAATTCATTTATTCTATAGAGCGACTGGCGAAAACAATACATCTTCATTTGGTTACTGTCAATTAAAAACTCCAACAGAAGCGTTAAAACGTAATAGTGAACCAATCATTTCTCCATTTGGCCCATCTGAACTTGTTGGTATTGAAGATCCTCGAATCGTAAAAATTGAGGACACATTTTTCATTACCTACACTGCTTATGATGGTATTAATGCACTTGGAGCCTTAATAACTTCAATGGATCTAAAAAGTTTTAAACGTTATGGAATCCTAGTTCCCAAGTTCACGTACAACGAATTTAATTCAATCCTAAAAAAATGTTTTGGAGTTAAAGATAAATATTTACGTTTCGTTAAATTTCTTCATAAAAGAGTTGGAAAGGAAACTGGTGATGAACTCTTTATTTGGGACAAAAATGTTGTTTTTTTTCCTAGAAAAATCAATGAAAAATTTGCCTTTCTTCATCGCATATATCCTGATATTCAAATATCCTATTTCTCAAGTTTTGATGATTTAACTGAAGAATATTGGATAAATTTCTTACAAAAAATCAAGGATTTTACCGTTCTAGAAAGCAAATTTTCATTTGAGGCAAGTTATATTGGAAGCGGCTGTCCACCAATTGAAACGAGTGAAGGATGGTTATTAATTTATCATGGCGTTGAGGACACCAAAGATGGATATGTTTATCATGCTTGTGCCGCCCTTTTAGATTTAAAAAACCCAACAATTGAAATTGGTCGTTTACCATATCCCCTTTTCTCTCCTGAATTAATTTGGGAGAAAATTGGAAGTGTGAATAATGTCGTTTTTCCAACTGCAGCAATCCTAATAGAAGATCGACTTTATATTTATTATGGTGCAGCAGATGCTCGCATCGGAGTTGCCTCTGTTTCTCTGAATGATTTAGTTTATGAAATTAAAAACTCAAGTTTATGAAAAAAGAAAACATTAAAGAAATTTTATTCGTAAGTAGTTTTCCTCCAAGAGAATGTGGTATTGCAGCCTACACTCAAGATTTAATGCAAGTAATATCCGAAAAATTCGGAAAATCATTTTCAATTTCCGCTTGTGCTTTGGAAAATAGTGATCATAACCTCACCTATTCAGATGATGTTAAATATACTTTAAACACCTCTGATCATATGGACTATATTAATGTTGCAAACAAAATAAATAATGATAATAACATCAAAATTGTTTTTGTTCAACATGAATTTGGTTTGTTTGGAGGGGAATATGGTGAAACGTTACTTTATTTTCTCTATTCTCTTGATAAACCAATCGTAATTACATTTCATACTGTTCTGCCAGATCCTAACGAAAAAAGAAAACATCTTATAAATTCTATAGTTGCAGTTTCAAGTGGAATAATTGTAATGACAAAAAATTCGAAAGAGATTTTGGAGAAAGACTATCTTATTTCAAAAGAAAAAATTACCGTTATTCAACATGGAACACACCTCGTTAATACGGTTGTAAAAGAAGATCTTAAGTTGCAATATAAGCATCAAGACAAAATCATTTTTTCTACGTTTGGATTGTTGAGTTCCGGAAAAAGTATTGAAACTGCGCTAAATGCTTTATCATATGTTATTCAAAAAAATCCAAATGTTATATATTATATTCTTGGCAAAACACATCCGGAAATTGTAAAAAAAGAAGGTGAAAAATACAGGGAATTCCTTGAAAAGGAGGTTGTTGATCTGGGATTAGAAAATAACGTAATTTTTATAAACAGGTATTTATCATTAGACGATTTAATTGAATATTTACAACTTACCGATGTATATCTTTTCACTTCAAAAGACCCATTTCAAGCCGTAAGTGGCACGTTTTCATATGCAATGGGTTCAGCATGTCCGATAATTTCAACTCCAATTCCACATGCAATCGAAATGTTAAAAGATAATGCAGGAATAATTGTGGATTTTCAAAATTCAGAACAACTTTCAATAAGTATGGAAGAATTAATTTCTAACGACACTAAAAGAAAAGAAATGAGCTTAAATGCATTGCGCGATATTCGATCCTCAGCTTGGCAAAATTCGGCAATTGCGCATTCAAAACTATTCAATGAATTACTTTCAAATGAAAGTGATTTGAATTATTCAATTCCTGAAATTTCACTCAATCAGATTAAGCGATTAACAACAAAAAAAGGTGTTATTCAGTTTTCAAAGCAAAATCATCCTGATATCCATTCTGGTTTCACACTTGATGATAATGCAAGAGCACTCATTGCATTAACAAAACATTATGCGTTAACAAACGACATGAATGATATCCAATTGATTAAAATTTATTTAGATTTCATCGAATATACTCAAATGACAGATGGAACCTTTTTAAACTATGTTGATAGCAATGGTAATTATCATGATCAAAATAAAGCTGTTAATTTAGAAGATTCTTTAGGAAGGGCTATTTGGGCTCTTGGAGAATTCATTTCTCATGGGTATTTATTCAACGATTTATTAAATTCTAGAGCTCAAAGAATGGTCCGAAGATCATTAAATGAAATTCAAAAACTACAATCTCCGCGAGCTATAGCGTTTTCATTGAAAGGATTATATTTTTACAATTCAGAGATTCAATCTCTAGCAATTACGGAAGTCATAACCAAGCTTGCTGACACATTACTTCTAAAATATTATAATTCGTATGAAAAGGATTGGTATTGGTTTGAAAATTCCCTGACATATGCAAACAGCGTTATTCCTGAAGCACTGCTTTATGCATACCTTGCAACTGGTGATTATCGATACAAAGAAACGGCCAAATTGTCATTTGATTTTTTATTGTCGTTTACAATGAATAACAAGAAAATCAAAGTGATTTCTAACCAAGGCTGGCATACAAAAGGAAATGAGTCTAATAATTTCGGTGAACAACCAATTGATGTTGCCTATACGATACTCTCACTTGATATTTTTTATGAAGTATTTAAATTACCCGAATACAGAAACAATATGATTCATGCATTTGGATGGTTTCATGGAAACAATCATTTAGACCAAATCATTTACAATCCAGTTACAGGAGGTTGTCACGATGGTTTGGAAGAACGCAATGTCAATTTAAATCAAGGGGCTGAATCAAGTATTTGTTACTTGCTTGCTCGTTTGACAATGCAAAAGTACGTGGATGTTGCACCAAAAACTCTTGTCATATTGAAAAAGCAGGATTTTAATGCAGTTGAATTCAAAACACTTCTACCAACCAAAATTTTTTCCAATGCAATCTAAATCTTGCGGTTTAATTCTAGTTAAACAATTAGACGCAATCCAACTTCATCGAAAATTAATAATTATTGATTTAAATGCATTTTGAACAATTCAGCACAGGCCTTTGCATCACTCAATGCATCATGGTGTTTTAATTGTATACCATATTCCTCGCAAAGTACATTTAATTTCTTTTTGTAAATTTTATACGTACAATGTTGCTTAAATTCCACTTGCTGCATTCCATAATAATCAAGTGTTTTATTCAATACACTGAAATCAAATGCCCCGTTGTGAGCGACCACATCTTGTCCTTCGATGAAATGTTTGATTTCTTCCCAAACATCTGGAAAGATTGGGGAAAATTTTGTGTCGCTTGGGGAAATACCGTGAATATCAATGAAGCGATCCCAATAAAAATTATCAGGCGGGTAAACAAGTTGGTTATAGGTTTCGACAATTACCCCATTCTCGACCCGCACAATTCCAACTTGACAAATACTATGTTGTTTTGGTTCGGCTGTTTCAAAATCGATGGCGGTAAAAGAGTTGATATTCATTAAATATAATTTTGGAATTACTTAAATCAAGTGAATTGAACAAATTGAATTTACTAAATTAGAAACAAAATTGTTGATTTAATTCTTTTTTTTCGCTCAAAATGATTTCACTTCCACCCAGGCAATTGAACAAAAATTATTTTAGAACTATATACGACATTTGATATAATTCAAAATCGAAAAGACAGTTTACCATTTTTAATAATCTAACGTTTGTTTTGGAAAAATTGTTGTACCCTCTAAGTTGCGCTATTTTCTCAATTCAAGGATTTAATAGTTGCTGAAAAATCAAATAATAAAAAAGCGGTATCTCTGAAACAGAAACACCGCTTTATAAAAAATAAATAATGATTGATAAGTATTCTAACTAATATAAAATCTATTACGTTCGAATCAACTAACTTTTATGGGTTAAGTTTTTTATTTTCCGCTTCTTTTTTCACAAAATACACCTTATTCCCAGAGCCAACGCTGCCCTCATAATTAACTAAAATTGAATCGGCTGATAGAATAGTCATGCTACCTTTCGTTTTAGTAAAATATTCAATCTGGTCACCCCAATAATCTGTATTGTATACCCTAACTCGATGATCTAAAGCATGATTTCCAATATAAAAAATATCTTTATAAATTACTTTGCCCAAATTCCAACCATTTGTGTTTTTATTACTTTTACCTTGAACTAAATTATTATCCTCGTCACGGTCAAAATAAATTTCATTTCCTTTTAGGGTGCCTTTGTGACATTTCCAAACTCCTTTAAAAAAGGCATCTTCGGTATTTCTAATTTTAACATCTATTCCTGGAACACCTTTATACATAAATCGCAAAGAATCAAAAAAATCAAACGCTTCTAAAGCATTATTTTTACTTAATTTTTCATCCCATTGATTCAAAGCAGTTGTAATTATTTTTTTTGTCAGCAAGGAATCTTCAAATGATTTTCTCGAAAACTTAACAATTCTATTGATGTCATTTGTTGAGAATATACTTTTAACCAATTCATCAATTCTGACATTTGCAGAATCTTTCCATTCCTTATCCTCATCTCCGACAAGTTTTAGAAATTCAATTGCTGTTTCATACTCTTTGGCTGCTTGTTTTTCAATTCCTTTGTTATAGTTTTCTGGTGGATTGTTGCATCCTACGATTAAGGCAGAAAGAAAAAACAAAATAAAATAGTTCTTTTTCATTGTGATTAGTGTTAGTTTTTTTTTTAAAATAATTGCCAAATTTAGTAAAATATTAATAATCAGACTTAAATGACGATTAATTCTGTTTCAAAAGATGATTGAATTGAAATTATAACTTCAAAGAAGGAGATTATTACTACAACACATTTATTGACATTTCACAATTTCAAACTAGAATTTTTGTTATTGGCTAATCGCTTTATTTTTAATCTCATCGAATTTCAATCAAGATTCAAATGCATTTTAAACAGTTCTGCAAAAGCTTTTGCATCATTTAACGCATCGTGGTGTTTCAATTGAATGCCATGTTCTGCACAAAGAATATTCAATTTCTTCTTGTATATTTTATAGGTAGAATGCTGCTTGAATTGCGCCGTTTCCATTCCGTAATAATCCAATGTTTTGTTCAATACACTGAACTCAAATGCTCCGTTATGAGATAAAATGTTTTGACCTTCGATGAAATACTTGATTTCTTCCCAAACATCTGGAAAGATTGGGGGAAATTTTGTGTCGCTCGGAGAAATACCATGAATATCAATGAAGCGATTCCAAGAATAATTATCTGGAGGATACACCAACTGATTATAAGTTGCAAAATCACCCATTCTCTACTCGTAAAATCCCAACCTGACAAATAATATCTTACTAAGGTTGAGCTATTTAAAAATCGATTGCGGTGAAAGAGGTAATTTTCATAAAACGAGTTTTTTTGATTGTACAAGTATTTAAATTTGAATCAATAATCTTCAGCTTTCCAAAACTTGATACAGACATTTTATTTTAAACCAATTTGGTAATTCAAAACATTTCTCAATTTAAAAAATTATGAAAATTTAGCACATTTTTACGGGTAAAAAATAGTACTTCGCTAAACTTTTTAGCTACCTTGTTGTTCTTAATAAAAACATTCATTCATGCCTAAATCCGGTTATGTATTTACACCATATGAAGCACCTGAGCAAACACCTTTTGATAAATTGTTTGATATTTTCAGTGAGCTCATTACGCATACATCTGGGGATGTTGACGAAGCCCTGGATTGGTTAAATGTGCTAGACAAAGAATATTCATTAACAACAGATGAATATACGATGGATGATTTTATTGAAGATTTAAAGAAAAAAGGATTTTTGCGTGAAGAAATTGAACCTGATGGAAAAGGCCAATTATCAATAACGGCTAAGACAGAGCGTGTTTTGCGTAAAAATGCACTGGATCAAATCTTTGGGAAAATAAAAAAAAGTGGCGCTGGAAATCATAAATCAAAAAAAAGTGGACAAGGTGATGAAGCAACTGGTGAATTTCGTGATTTTCAATTTGGTGATTCTATTGAAAACATTTCAATCACTGAAAGCCTAAAGAACGCTCAAATAAATAATGGAATCGGTGATTTTAGATTAACCGAACAAGATTTAGTTGTTGAAGATACGCACCACAAATCGCAAATGAGTACTGTTTTGATGATTGATATAAGTCACAGTATGATTTTATACGGTGAGGACAGAATTACTCCAGCAAAAAAAGTTGCAATGGCATTGGCCGAACTCATTACAACATCATATCCAAAAGACACCTTGGATGTGATTGTTTTTGGAAATGATGCTTGGCCTATCAAAATAAAGGATTTGCCTTATCTTCAGGTTGGACCGTATCACACCAATACAGTTGCAGGTTTGGAATTAGCAATGGATATTCTTCGCAGAAAACGCAACACGAACAAACAAATATTTATGATTACAGATGGAAAGCCCAGTTGTCTGCGTTTACCTGATGGTCAATATTATAAAAACAGCAATGGACTAGATGAAGTGATTGTAGAAAAGTGCTACAACATGGCCGCTCAAGCACGTAAGATGCATATTCCAATTACCACATTTATGATTGCACAAGATCCCTATTTACAATCTTTTGTAGAAGAATTCACGAAATCAAATAAAGGGAAAGCATTTTATACCGGATTAAAAGGATTAGGAGAAATGATTTTTCACGATTACGAAACAAACAGAAAAAAACGAATTAACTGATAAGATGAATACAACAATCAATACATTTGGTGCTTTGAAAGTATCAGGATACACATCAAAAAGTATCAAAACAGAACTCCGTGACAACTTAATTTTAGCCTTAAAATCTGGTGAATCAACTTTTCCTGGAATGCATGGATATGAACAAACAGTTATTCCTCAATTAGAACGTGCAATCCTTTCGAAACACAACATCAATTTATTGGGATTACGTGGACAAGGAAAAACCCGTATTGCTCGTTTGATGGTGAATTTATTGGATGAATATATCCCAGTCGTTTCTGGAAGCGAGATGAATGACGATCCTTTCAATCCGATGAGTCGATTTGCACGAGATTTAATTGCAGAAAAAGGAGATGAAACACCTATCTTTTGGATGCACCGTTCAGAACGCTTTTTTGAAAAATTAGCAACGCCAGATGTAACAATTGCAGACTTAATCGGCGATATTGACCCAATAAAAGCAGCAAATTTAAAGTTGAATTATTCAGACGAAAGGGTTTTGCATTTTGGTATGATTCCACGCGCCAACCGTTGCATTTTTGTAATCAATGAATTACCTGATTTACAAGCACGCATTCAAGTTGCTTTATTCAATATTTTAGAAGAAGGCGATATTCAAATTCGTGGTTTTAAATTGCGTCTTCCATTAGATCTCCAATTCGTATTCACAGCAAATCCAGAAGATTATACCAACAGAGGAAGCATCGTAACACCACTAAAAGACAGAATTGGATCACAAATATTAACGCATTATTCAGCGGATATTAAAACGGCAAAAACAATTACCAATCAAGAAGCTGACAAGTTGGAAAACCGACATTGTAAAGTCCATGTTCCTGAACTAGCTAAAGATATTTTGGAACAAGTAGCATTTGAAGCACGAGAAAGTGAATACATCGATCATAAAAGCGGCGTGAGTGCGCGAATGAGTATCACGGCATATGAAAATTTGGTAAGTACTGCAGAAAGAAGAGCTATCTTGAACAATGAAATGGAGACGACTGTTCGATTTAGTGATTTAATTGGAATGATTCCTTCTATCACCGGTAAAGTTGAACTTGTATACGAAGGTGAACAGGAAGGTACTTCTTTTGTTGCAAATCACTTAATCAGCGAAGCAACTAAAACACTTTTTTTAACGTACTTCCCGAAAATTGAAAAGCTCAAAAAACAAGATCAAGAAACTGCTTATGATGACGTTTTAAATTGGTTTTTAGAAGCAGATTCTTTTGAATTGACCGATGAGGCAAATGAAAAATCTTATACAATGGCGTTAGATGAAATTGAACCATTGAAAAAGCTAATCCTAAAATATCAACCACATGTTACTGCTATTGACACACCATTTTTAATGGAATTTGTGCTGTGGGCATTAGTTGATTTAAAACAATTATCAAAACGCAGAACTGCAAATGGAATGTCCTTTAATGACCTTTATGACAATTTGTTGAAAGGGATATGATTAAACAATTTGGAGGAAAAGTTACACGCCTTGAAATAGCTAAATATAGTCGTTCGAAACATTGGGATGGTAAAAAATTTAACAACTTGGAAGAGACAAAAATGGATATTCCATTTAGAGCCTTCCCTAAACTTTTATTCTCACAACTATTCAAAAAAAAGCAACATCTTCCATTTCAAGAAATTAAGGTTCCACCTTTTAACGCCACTTCGTTTTTAGCTCCCGCAGAGCACATGAAATTTATTTGGTACGGACATTCAGCGATTTTGATGCGGTTAAAAAATAAAACGATCCTGATTGATCCAATGTTTGGTTCGGATGCTGCGCCAATTGCTCCATTTTCAATTAAACGCTTTAACACGATTTCAACAGCTATCATTTCAGATTTTCCAGAAATAGATGTATTACTGATATCGCACGATCATTACGATCATTTGGATTTGAAAAGCATCCAACTATTGAAAGGAAAAGTGAAAAAGTTCTTCGTTGCTTTGGGAGTTGGAAGACATTTAATCAGTTGGGGAGTTGATCCAAATTCAATTGTAGAATTTGACTGGTGGGAGAAAAACAGTTTTGAAGACATCGAATTTGCTTTTACGCCTACCCGCCATTTTTCTGGCAGAGCAATGAAAGATCGTTTCAAAGGTCTTTGGGGAGGTTGGGTAATCAAAACGGATACTGAAAATATTTGGTTCAGTGGTGACGGTGGTTTTGGAGTGCATTTCAAAGAAATAGGCGATAAATTAGGCCCTTTTGATTTCGCTTTTATGGAATGTGGGCAGTACAATAAATTATGGCGTCCAATACATTTATTTCCTGAGGAGTGCATTCAAGCTGCAATCGACGCGAAAGCGAAAAAAATCATGCCCGTTCATTGGGGAAGTTTTAATTTATCCGATCACAGCTGGACTGAACCGGCAAATCAATTTGTTGAAGAGTGCGAAAAAAGTTCATTCCCTTATCTCACGCCAATGATTGGGGAACTGATTACACCAATGAATCAAACAAAAAATAAACATTGGTGGGAAGAGCTTGTTTAATCCAGAAGCACGTCTGAATTATTCGTTACTTTTTCTTCGTAAAAAGAGCATCACTCAATCCAGTATTGACCTTATAATCTGTTAATGAAATGGTGATGATTCCTTTGTTATTTGTTTTAATTTTCTTTTCAGTTGTCGTTTTGTTGATATCTGCCGCAACACTTTTCGGTAGTTTGAAAGCTTTGACATCAATTTCGAATACCAATTGACTTGGTAAACCAAAATTCACTTTGTCTCCATAAGAATAAGTCGTGGTAACTGAACCATTGGTTTTGGTCGTGATTTGTGATTTCATTATGACCGAACGTTTAATGTCTATCCATAGTTTAGCAAGCACAATCTCACTACTTTCTCCATTTGGTATTACGGTAATTAATTTTGTCATTACGCCACCAATTTTAGTAGTGTCTCCAGCTACCGCTAAATAGGATTTCTTATTCGCAAGAAACGTGTTGATTTCCGTGAATCCTTGTTTGGGAAGAATCACAATTCCTTTTGATACTATTTTGAACTTGTCTTTCTGTTTGAAATAGATAGTAGCTTTAGAAGGCAATATTTTAATCATAGGAATGTTAGCTTTCACATTGGCTGTGACGGTGTAATCTTTAACAGTATTCAGCTTCGTAACTACTTTATTTAATATGTCATTCGCTTCTTGGGCAATAGCACCGAATTGAACTGCGAATATTAGGAATGTAAGTAACGTTTTCATTAGGATTTAATGTCTTTTTTATTGAATTTATATACAGCAATTCCTACCAGAACAATGTTATGAACAACAAGAATGATTATCGATTTTATGATAGTGGAAAAAGGAACCGGATCTTCAAAGAAACTTCTCCATGACGCCATGTGTGTAGTGAAAAGATAAGGTTTTATGTTGTCGAAAACCGTTACATCCAAACTACCAATGATGGTGAACAAAATAATAATCGCCATCGTGGAGACAATTGGTCCAATAGAATTTTCTGCAAAAGCGGACAATGCAATAGAAAGTGTCGATACCGTCAAAAGCGATAAGAAAGCAACACAGAAACCAAGACCAAATCGCCATAAGATATCTGCATCTTGCAAGATTACCAAGCCATCGCTATTAAGCACAATTAAATCACCCGTTCCAAATATTTGACGTGAAACAAACAAGGCTAAAAACCCAAGCCATAAAGTCAAGAAAAGGGTGTACATCGCACCAGCAATGAATTTAGATAAAACAATGTTCGTACGAGATATTGGTTTTGTCGCCAACATGCGAATAGTTCCCATTGCTGCTTCTCCAGATATTAGATCTCCTGTAACCAACGCTACTAATAAAGGAATGTGCACAATTAACATTTGCAATATGATAAATGCAATTAGGTTTCCATTCAAAACATCCCCGTTGAACGTCAAACTCTGTTCAAAAGATGAAGTAACAAATGAAATAATCGACCTTCCATCTGCTTTCATTGCAAAAATGATGATTCCGACAAGCAAGGTCAAAGCGCCGATTCCTAAATAACTTCGAGGTTTCGAAAGTATTTTAATAAACTCGTTGTATGTATTTTTCAGTAACATCTTATGCTTGTATGATTTTCATGAAATAATCCTCTAGTTTGCGTGTTGGCTCGATGGCGTGCACATTCATGTTATTGTTGACCAACAAACGGGCTAATTCAGGAACCAGCTCTTTGACGAACGTAACTTCTAATTCGCTTTCGGAATTGATTTTAAAAATCGTTTCTGGATATGCCTTTTGCAAAAGTTCGGCGGAAGCCGTTGCATTGTCCACTTCGATGCGTACAAGGAGTTCTTGCGTATTCAACAAATCACTCACGCTTCCTTCCACAATTGAACGACCTTGGTTGATAATCACCATGCGATTAGCTATCAATTCTATTTCAGACAATTGATGGGAAGACAAAAGAATTGTTTTGTGTTGTTCATTCTTGAGTCTTAAAATCAAATTACGAATTTCAACGATTCCCTGCGGATCCAAACCAGTTGTTGGTTCGTCTAAAATGATCAAATCAGGTTTGTGCAAAAGCGTCTGAGCAATACCTAAACGTTGTTTCATACCATGAGAGAAACCACCTAATTTGTGTTTACCACGATCACCCAAACCAACAAATTCAAGCATTTCCTGAATTTCCTTTTTGGACACATCCGCTCCAGAAACACGTGCGAAAATTTCAAGGTTCTTCTGGGCAGATAAATATTTGTAAAAATCAGGCTTTTCAATTATACTGCCAATATTCGACAAGATTGCAGACCGATTTGTTTTAAATGACTTTCCAAAAAGTTCGATAGAGCCAGCATCCGGCGTAATCAAGGATAAAAGACAACGAATCGTTGTACTTTTACCTGCACCATTCGGACCAAGAAATCCAAACACATCTCCCCTATTCACACTGAAAGAAACATCCTTCACCGCTTCAAAAGTACCAAAGCGTTTGGCCAAGTGTTCTACTTTGATTATCGTTTCACCTTCCATAATTAGAAAACAATTAAGTACTTATATTGTTTAATGTTTCTTTAATTTTAACTCCTAATTTCTGCTTGTTCATTAAGCTAAAAAGCTGAATATTTTTTTTTAAATGTTCCAAACAAAATAACTCAAATAGAAAGGTTTTTAAAGTAGTTTAAAATAGGCTTGGCGATTAACCAAGCCTATTTTTATCTAGAAAATTTATTTATTATTTTTTCAAATCAAAACGATCTAAGTTCATGACTTTAGACCATGCTAAAACAAAATCTTTTACAAACTTTTCTTTTGCATCATTGCTAGCATATACTTCTGCTAATGCGCGTAATTCAGAATTTGAACCAAAGATTAAATCTGCACGTGTTGCAGTCCAAATCACTTTCCCTGTTACACGGTCTCTTCCTTCAAACTCCTCTTGCGTTTCTGAATTCGCTTTCCATTCGATATTCATATCCAACAAATTCACGAAGTAGTCATTCGATAGAACAGCTGAAAGGTTCGTGAAAACTCCACTTTTCGAAGTGTTATAATTTGCATCTAACATGCGTAATCCACCAACAAGAACAGTCATTTCTGGTGGTGTTAAGTGAAGTAATTGTGCTTTATCTACCAATAATTCTTCCGTAGATACCGTATATTGTGCTTTGGAATAATTACGAAATCCGTCTGCAATTGGCTCTAAAACGGCCATTGATTTCACATCTGTTTGCTCTTGCGTTGCATCCATTCGTCCTGCGATGAAAGTCACTTCTATTGGGAAACCAGCATTTTTTGCGGCTTGTTCAACAGCAGCCGAACCTCCTAAAACAATTAAATCGGCCATTGAGACTTTCTTTGTAGCTGATTTTGAATTGAAATCCTTTTGAATTTTATTCAAAACGCTCAACACTTTCTTCAATTGAACAGGATTATTCACTTCCCAATTTATTTGCGGCTCCAATTGGATGCGTGCGCCATTTGCACCACCTCTTTTATCGGAAGCTCTAAACGTTGAAGCCGAAGCCCAAGCTGTTTCTACCAATTCGCTTGATGTTAAGCCAGCTGAAAGAATAGCATTTTTCAACTGATCTATATCTGCTTTATCAATTATAGCATGGTTTAGAGCTGGAATTGGATCTTGCCAGATTAAATCCTCTTTCGGCGTTTCAGGTCCTAGGTAAAGGTCATTAGGACCCATATCACGATGTGTTAACTTAAACCAAGCACGTGCAAATGCATCTTCAAACTCCGCTGGATTATTCATAAAATTTCTAGAAATTTTTTCATATGCTGGATCGAAACGCATAGAAAGATCTGTTGTTAGCATCATTGGTAATTGTCTTTTATTTGCATCGAACGCATCTGGAATGGTAGCTTTAGCATCTTTTGCCACCCATTGACTAGCGCCAGCTGGACTTTTCATTAATTCCCATTCGTTTGAAAATAGAATATTAAAGAAATCATGGCTCCATTGAGTTGGCGTATTTGTCCAAGTTACCTCTAAACCAGAAGTTATTGCATCAGCACCTTTTCCAGATTTATAATTGCTTTTCCAACCCAAGCCTTGCTCTTCGATTGGTGCAGCTTCTGGCTCTGCTCCGACATTCGTTGCTGGCCCTGCCCCATGCGTTTTACCAAAAGAGTGTCCACCAGCTATTAGCGCAACTGTTTCAACATCGTTCATCCCCATGCGAGCAAATGTTTCACGAATATCTATTGCTGCTGCTATAGGATCAGGATTTCCGTTTGGACCTTCCGGGTTTACGTAAATAAGTCCCATTTGAACTGCTGCGAGTGGATTTTCCAATTGTCGGTTTGCCGTATATCTTTTATCCTCTAACCATTTTTTTTCTGAGCCCCAATAAACATCCTTTTCTGGCTCCCATACATCTACTCTTCCACCTGCAAAACCAAATGTTTTAAATCCCATTGTTTCGAGGGCAACATTACCTGTTAGCACCATTAAATCCGCCCAAGAAATTTTGCTTCCATACTTTTGTTTAATTGGCCATAACAATCTTCTTGCTTTGTCCAAATTCGCATTATCTGGCCAACTATTTAATGGTGCAAATCGCTGTTGACCTGCACTTGATCCGCCACGACCATCGCCCGTTCTATACGTTCCTGCACTGTGCCAAGCCATTCGGATAAACAATGGACCGTAATTTCCATAATCTGCAGGCCACCAATCTTGAGATTCTGTTAGAATTGAGGCGATATCTTTTTTTAATGCGTAATAATCCAACGATAAAAATTCTTTTCTGTAGTCAAAATTTTCACCCATTGGATCCGATAAATTAGAATTTTGTCTCAAGATTGATAAATCCAATTGATTTGGCCACCACATGCGATTGCTAGGTTCTGCATTATCTGCAGCCGCCGTTTCAGTTATTTTATTCGTTTCTTCAGATTTTGATTTTTTATCAAAATTAAACGGGCACTTCGCTGCAGAAGATTCTTCGTTTTTTTGCGCATTTAGCCCACATGTTAGAATGAGGCTTATAACTACTCCTATTTTTTTCATGGTTTCATTTTTTTAAAATTTAACTATCACAAGTACAAATGTATTTCAATAACAGTCATATAAAATATCAATATTATTGATTTTTACATAGATAATATCTATAATAGATTTGAAAATTATTTTTTATTCGTTATTAAATTATTTTCAACTGTTTAGGCTATTAACTAGTTGAATTTACGCAAAAATGTTGAATAGGGAAAATTTTTATGACTTTCTTTTAATTAATTCATGCTGAATTATATTTTCATTTAACAAAATGAATTAATCGTATTTTGCATTATTAAAGAGGTTGAATCTTCAAATGAAATTCGTTCATAATTGTAAACGCAAAGAATTGTATAATGCTCAATAATTGTGACTAAAAAAATAATTAATACAAATGACAAATACTTCAGAAGCAATGCTTTTATTTACCAAAAATTTAAGCGTTAAAGAATAACTGCATTTTCACTTTCATTAAAAGCATAAAATAAACGAAACTATTAATTTAATATAAACACACATTCAATGAACGATATTATTTGTCCACACTGTCATAAGGTTTTTAAAGTCGATGAGGCCGGTTTTGCCGATATTCTTAAACAAGTTCGCGATCATCAATTTGAAGAAGAATTGCTAAATCGCTTAAATCTTGCCGAAAAAGAAAAAGAAAATGCAGTTAAACTTACCGAAGCACATTTAAAAAACTCATTTCAGTTAGATCTTGCAAAAAAAGATATAGAACTAGCCAATCTGAAGGCCAAAAATGAATTAGAACTCGCCGAAAAGTTATCTAAAAAGGAAACTGATATTGCTGAATTAAAATCAAAAATTGATAAAGCACAAATTGACAAAACGCTATCTGTAACGGAAGCTGTTAACAAAGTTGAAAAAGAACGTGATTTTCTTGCCAACGATTTAAAAAATAAGGAAACAGAAAAACAATTATTGGAAAAAACATTAAACGAGAAATTTTCTGCAGAGCTGAAGACAAAAGATGACATCATCAAGATGAAAGATGATGAAATTGCTTTGCGTAAGGACATGAAATTGAAACTTTCGACTAAAATGATTGGCGAAACACTCGAGCAACATTGTGAAAACGAATTCAATAAACTTCGAGCAACCGCTTTTCAAAAAGCCTATTTTGAAAAAGACAACAATTCAAAATCTGGAAGTAAAGGTGATTATATCTATAAGGAAACAGATGATACTGGTAATGAAATCATTTCAATTATGTTCGAAATGAAGAATGAGAGTGACGAAACTGCTACAAAAAAAAGAAATGAAGACTTTTTTAAAGAATTAGACAAAGATCGTATTGAAAAAAAATGTGAATATGCAGTTCTTGTTTCACTCCTTGAAGCTGAAAATGAACTTTATAATGGCGGAATAGTCGACGTTTCTCATAAATACCCAAAAATGTATGTTGTTCGACCACAATTTTTCATTCCTATTATCACGCTTCTTCGCAATGCTGCAATGAGTTCTATGAAATATAAAGCAGAATTAACATTGATAAAAAGTCAAAATATTGATATTACCAATTTTGAAGATGAAATAACTAGTTTTAAAGAGGGTTTTGCGAAAAATTATGACCTCGCAAGTCGCAAATTTAAAACTGCTATTGAAGAAATCGATAAGACCATTGATCACCTTCAAAAAACGAAAGAAGCATTATTATCTTCAGAAAACAACCTGCGTTTAGCGAATAACAAAGCGGAGGATTTAACGATCAAAAAATTAACGAGAGGAAACCCTACAATGACCGCTAAATTTGACGAAATTTCAAAAAACAACACGTTGATTGATACTCAGGAAGAAGATTGAAGAGTCAAAATAAAAAAAGAGGAATAGGCGATAAAAGCGACTTAATAAAACACGTTTAGGTTACTTATAATAATGAGATATCCAATAAATTATATCTTTTTCAAACGAAAAGAGGAGCAATTTTAAATCGCTCCTCTTTCTTATGCGCTTTTATAATCTTACAATAGCAATTGATTTCTTGAAAATAGTTTCGGCTCCAAATGCCATTTAAAGCCAATTCCATTGCTGCTCATTTCAATTGAATTCAACAAATTATCTAGGGACTTTTTTGAATGACGATTATGGATAGCATAAGCAGTCAAATCGAATAAAAACAAAAATCCTCCTTGCATCAGAAGACTATTGCCGTAGCCATTGAATTGATCTTGTTTCTCCAAATTGGATTTTGCCTCGCTACGAAGAATTAAACCACTCGCTAAATAACCAACATCTAATCCTGTATTAATTAAAAAAATCTTTTCTGTTTGATGCTGATTTCTAATGGTTTCAGCAAAAGTTAAGGTTGTATTTGACTTTTTTGCTTTTATATAACCAGGAATTGCCAAACCAATATTTACGGTATTCCACATCACATTCATTTGATGGAAATAACGGGCTTCACCGTTTGGAACTGATGCAGCCCAACCAATTCCACTGGCAATAAAATTAGCAGTAGCCCAAGATCCTAAGCCAATCATTAGATTTTTATTAATTTGTTCTCGATCACTATTAAATTCCTGCAAAGGTTGTGCAAATGAAAAATACGAGATGAAAAATAAGGGAAAACAAAACAATTTCATAGTTCAGATTTAAACGTTACTGTTAATTGAACAAAAAAGATGGCCATTGGTTCAATATTATAATTATTATTTAAAAGATATACGTTATTGGCAGCTATTGGACAATCTATCAAAAAATTCATTCGTATACCGAACATTCCTAACTTTCAGTTTTTATAAAGGAAAACTTTAAATAGTCGTTTCAATTTTGAACATTTTAGGAAAACAAGAAAATAAATAATGGACTTATTCAATAACGAAATAGCTGATTCAAAAAACGTAGTACCCAAAGATGGTAGTGTAAATTATCACGGAAAGCTAATGTCTCATGACAAGGCAAATTATTATTTCGACTGTTTATTGAATACTATTCAATGGGAAAACGACCAAGCAAAAATCTTCGGTCAACTCATCCTGACAAAACGAAAAGTAGCGTGGTATGGCGATACTGATTTTGAATATACCTATTCTAGCATCACAAAACGCGCATTACCGTGGACAACAGAATTATTAGAATTAAAATTAATTACCGAACAAAATACAAACGAGAAATATAATTCATGTTTGCTTAATTTATACCACACTGGCGATGAGGGAATGGCTTGGCATAGTGATGCTGAAAAAAACTTAAAGAAAAACGGTGCGATCGCCTCTTTAAGTTTTGGAGCAGAACGAAAATTTTCATTTAAGCACAAGTCAACAAAAGAAACTGTTTCAATATTATTAGAACATGGGAGTCTACTCGTTATGAAAGGCACGACGCAAACAAATTGGTTACACCGACTACCACCGACAAAACGCATAAACAAACCAAGAATAAACTTAACTTTCAGAACAATAAATGTGTAATTTGAATCATAGATGAAGCGCAACCTATAACACCGATATTGTTTCCGTCTTTAATCTGAATATTATGGTTAAATCGTTCCCGAAAATGGGTTGCAAAGGATCGTATTCATTGCTTTTGTTTAACCATGGCTAAAAAAGAAAGCATATTAAAAAAGAAATAAATTGAATTTAAAAACAAGTTGCATACGTTTAAACAATAACTTCGCGGAAATGTTACTGTAAATTAAGAAAAAGAACCCATTTATCGATTATTAACCAAAAGCGAATACTCCATCAAATTATGGTTAAACATGTAAAGATATCGGTAATAATGACCGTTTTTAACACCAATTACTCGTATACAAAAAGAGCAATTGATTCAGTCTTAACACAGGATTTTCAAGATTTTGAGCTTATCATTATTGACGATGGTAGTCAGGAAACCGATCGTGATGCTTTAATGCAATACGTTGAAAAACATGAAGCTAAAATAGTCTATATCCGTCATAGCAATCGGGGTCAATCAGCATCGATCAATCGCGGCGTTTTATATAGTTTAGGTGAATTCATAACCATCATTGATAGTGATGACGCATATAAACCGAACCATTTGAGCGCTTGTCTTAGAGCGGTAAATACCGTAGATTTAATTTGTTCGACAACTGAAACAATCGTTGATACCATTGACGATTATTATGTTCCTGACAAAAATGATCAAACAAAACTCATACATCTTGACGATGCTATTTTATTTGGCACATTATTCGGACTTAAAAAAGTATTTACTAGCATTTCCTTCAAAAGCGGCTTTGCTGCTGATGCTGATTTTTACGAAAAAGCAACTAACCTATTTCGTGTGAAAAAAGTTGATCTAAGAACGTATATTTATCACAGAAACATTCCAAACAGCATTTGCGCAAATATTAAAAAAGCAAATTCAATGAGTTCTTAAGCAGTTACTTACCTGTTTTATTTTGAATACTTTTAAGTACTACTTCTAAGTCGGATTGTCTCTTTTGAAAGGAGTTCCGAAGGTGTTTAAAACACCAAAAAGGTGGAGCCGGAGGGGAACTAACTTCTCTCGGAATCACTTTACATATAAGTAGTTAAATGGCTGTTTAACAAAGTGTTCCCATTTGTGTCACTCTTGTTTTTTAACGCCAAAATGACGGAAAAATCTTCCTCACAAACCTACATTTTTTGATTGAATTGACAATAAAAATTGTTGATAAAAAAGTTGAGATGGGCTATTAAAATATTGATGTCAAATTATTTTTAATAAAAAAAATAAAAAACTAGGACTAGAAAGTCTTCAGATTTTAAAATACCTATTTTATTTTTCTATCAATATTCTAAAAAATAATTCTGCTTTAAGAAATTAAATCTACCATTTATCTGCCAATAAAATTCAAAACGCACTATTTGCTTTTAATATCTTATATTTGAACTAACCAACGTGAAAAATACATAAAATTAATAACCAAAAAATTAATTTTATTTTTTTTGCTAAAACTATTTTCAGATGAAAAATCTATTACTTTTTATTGCGCTTACTTTCGTATTGGATACTTATTGCCAAAACATTGAAGGGACTTATACAAATGGGGTGGGCCAAAAACTTTTTATTTCTAATGCACAAGATTGTTGCTTTGATTTCAAAATAATCTGGGGTATTAATGATGAATGGAGTTGTTTATTTGAAGGAGAAGGAATTGCTGAATTTAGCGATGTTAATTCGGCTTTTTATGGGGAAAGCTCAGAATATCCCGACATACAATTCACTATAACTGAAAATACAATTAGCATTTTGGGTGGTTATATGTATATCGGAGATGATTGTGCCAAATTTGGTGATTCAGGAGAAGAAACTTATACTAAATTTAAAAAATAGGTTATTTAATATGAAACAATATACTATCGGAAGAAGTTCAGATAATGATTTTACAATAGATGATGCAAGTGTTTCTCGCCATCACGCTAAAATTATACAAACCGCAAGTGGAATAGTAATTTGCGACAATGGCTCAAGTAATGGTACTTTTATAAATGGAAACCGAATCACTCAAGAATCACCTTTAAAAAAGAATGACATTTTAAAATTAGGAACAGCGCTTGTTCCATGGATGAATTATGTTGGATTTCAGCAGGAGAGCAATTCTCATGCTACTAATGTAATAAAGGAAGAATCTCCAAAATCGATTCCAAGGCCAGTTCAAGAAAAAGTAATAAATGTGCCACCAAGCCCAAAAAAGGTTGGCAATTCTGGCGTACGCAAATTTTTCGGAATCATTTTCTTACTTATTGGATTAGTGGCGATAAGTGCTGGAATTGGAGCTGTTACAGAGGTTGGTACACGAAGTCAATCTGTGGAAGATCAATTTGATACTATTATAATAGAAGGTCATTCTGAATCAAACAGCAATCAAGAGAAAGGTGGATTAATTTTTGTTATAGGAGGTTTATTCTTTTTAATAATGGGCATTATCCGAATTTCTACTAAATCACGTTCACAAGTGCGTGCTGAGGCAGCATTAATTACTGCAAACACTTATCAGTCAGCAATAATAAATAATTCTTCTAGTAACAGCAACTCCTCAGATATTTATGAGCAACTAGAAAAATTAGGACGACTAAGAGACCAAGGTGTAATTTCAGAGGAAGAGTTTCAGACTCAAAAAAACCGTTTAATGAATTGATCTTTTGGAACCTATAACACTTGGTTTACAAAGATTGAATAGGATTAACTAATAACAAATTACTACTATGAAAACAAAACAAATTTTATTAGCAAGTATTCTTGGGATTTTAGCAAGCTGCACCAATTCTGAATCATCCGAAAATCAGCTACAAGAAAGCAATATATCTCAGGATGATGCAAACCGAAATTCAGAAGCAAACAACAACAATAGTGTTGAACGAGCTACTGAATCTCCTAATGAGATTAACGACGCAACAAAAATTATGCTCGGAACTTGGTCTGGAGAAATGAATGGAAAAAAGTTGACGGTTGTTATAAATGAAGTAAATGGCCAATCACTCTCAGGCTTCAATATTCTAGGAACAACAAAAAGGGCTTTAAAAGGTCGTTTTCAAATTGGCTCTTGGGATCAACCTTGTGCAAAGGCATACGATGTTACGCTGAATGAGCCTGGTGATGATAAATGGGATGGAGTGTTTACTCTAAAATTTGTGGGATACAGAAACTCGAATGAAAGTGATCAAGGATTGGAATGCGTAGGTCCATATTCTGGGTCCGAAGCATCAGGATCATGGGAAGCAAATAATGGAAAACTATCACATGAGTTTTATTTAGAAAAGCAATAAAAACACTTATGAAACAAATTAGAATCGGCAGAAATCAAGATAATGATGTTACAATAGACGACACAAGTGTATCAAGGCATCATGCAACAATAGTTCAAACAGCTAGTGGCTTTATTATTTGTGATAATAATTCAAGCAATGGCACTTTTATTAATGGTCAGAGAATAGAGGATGAAGCAGTTTTAAAACAAAATGACATCTTAAAATTAGGGACTGTTTTAGTTCCTTGGAAGAATTATTTTGAAGTCAATAGCGCAAGAGAAGAGCATAAAACAAAAATCGTTTCTGAAGAAAATGATACAACCTCAAGCATCAATAGCAAAGGTCCTCAGAATAATGCATCATCGCATGAGCAAACTCATAGTCCTGCTCCTAAGAAAAATAAAACAGGACTGATTGTCGCTCTTTCTGCTGCCGTAATAGGAATTCTTTTGGTTGTTGTTGAGCTTTCCTCCCGCAATGCGAGCAGTAATAGTTCATACGATCAAAATTATGGATACGCAAATCCTGTTGTGGGAGAAAAATATGTAAACTTTGTTGAAAAAGGATTGTTCGACAAAACAATGGTCGGTTATGTAACAATTACTAATGACTCGAATGATGCTGATAATGTTGAAGTAATTGCAACGTGCACTCAAGAAGGAGAATCATGGGACCAAACTGAGGTTCATTATATGAATCCTGGACAAATATTATCTTTAGAATTTGAATTTAGAGAAGTGAAACGCTTAAAGTATAACCCAGAATTTAGTGTTGTCGCCAATGCTGTCGAATAGTTTTGGAATTTATTGAATCTTATTATTAATAATAAGATTCAATAAATTTATTTGATACAATTCACACTTTAATATCCATCTGCAGGGTCATAATCCAAAAACACTAAATCAGTAACATCCAATTCTCTATAGGAAACTAATTTATTATCTGTATCAATACCCACCTCAATGCGAACATTGCACTTTTGATATTGTCCTTTTGAGGGGCGATAACATGAAAAGTTTATCCAATAAATCCAATATTGGATATCTTCTTCAATTCGATCAAAATTTACTGTTTCTGTTATGATATTTACGTTTCTCTGAGTGTACTCAACATTGGATTGATTTATTTCATTAACATCCTCTGACGTTAAATTTTTTCTTGAAATAAACTGTTTCACATTCATTGCAAAATAGGTATTTGCATCAAATGTCTCATTGATAATATCTAAATAATAATTCGACATCATTTGAAGAACAGCATCGGTTTCAAGTTGCACAACCTCAATTTCAGCATCTTTAGGAGTTACGTTTGTCACAGGTTCTTTTGTGCTTAAATCTCTTGTTAAAAGGTGTTCAACCTCAGAGATTGGAACAGCAAAGCTTACGTTTCCTGCAGCACCATAAGAAACTTCATATTTTTGGTAAGAAAAATTAAAATTCCCATCTGCAAAATAAAAATCTTCAGGACAATAAAAAACACCATTTTCAAATGTGAATTCATCTCCAAAATCTTCTGTTTTATTCAATCCCTTTTGTTTACGGAAGCAATTTTCTGCTATGTTATTGAACAACTCCACGTTACTTACAAAATCTTGCAGCCCGAGTACTTTTGCAGATTCTTTATCTACTATTTTATAGTTTACAGCTTGCCAACCTGTTCCACCCGCCATATATCCCCACATTGACATAACAACCTGATCGAATAAAATAAAATTAGTGTCAATAAAAATAGAATCAGTAATTGATGATTCATATTCTGTTGATTCTTTATTTGCTTCCATTTTACTTTCAGATAGAACTTTACTAAAAAAGGCTACATCTAAAGGTAAATCTTTAAAGGAATTTTTATTATTAATGAATGAATTATCAATCACAAAATTTTGAATAAGGTCATTCACTTTAAGTTGATATGGCAAAAGACTGTCTCCTGCACTAACATAATATGCGTAATCAATAGAATAGCCCTCCCCTTCTTGCGCATGTCCAGTTTCTATTCGCCATTTCATGTCCACTTTTACGTCACTTTTTCTCCATAAGAAATAGCCGCCAAACGAGACCAAGCCGATTAGAATCAAGGATATAAACAACCATTTATTTGTTCCTGACGCTTTTGGTTCTGTTTTTTTCGGCTTTATTTCAATTGGCTTTGAAACAGGAATAGCTACTGGCTTCGGACTTTGTAAAACCCTTCCTTTTTCTAAATCCTGAATAAATTCATCACAATCTTGAAAGCGCTTATTGAGTTCTTTTTGCGTTGCTTTTTCAATTACGCTCCAAACAGCTTCATAAGCCTCACCCATTGTTTGTGTCAAGGGTAAAAGTGGTTCTTTGACGATATTATCATAAATTTCATATTCGGTTGTCATTCCACGATAAGGACAAACGCCAGATAATAGTTCATAGAACGTGACGCCTAATGAATAAATATCGCTTCGATAATCCAACTCTTTGCCTTTCACTTGTTCAGGCGACATGTAATAAACTGTTCCTATTTGTGTTCCTGTTTTTGTGAGATGGTGCTGATTGTCACCAACTAATTTTGCAATTCCAAAATCCAGTACTTTTATTTGATCATCTGCCGTAACTAAAATATTGGAAGGTTTCACATCGCGGTGGACAATTCCATTCTTGTGCGCGTACAAAAAAGCCTGCAAAATTTGGGTCATTAATTTCTTTGCACGCTCAATACTTATGGGAGAATTTTGTGCTTTGATTAACTCATCCAACCCTTGCCCATCTACATATTCCATGATCAAAAACAAACCGTCTTCTTGCTCCACATAATCCACCAAGCCAACAATGTTTGGATGCTGTAAATGTGCAAGCATGGATGCTTCATTCTTAAAACGCTTGCGGATTTCCTCGTTTTTAACCAACTCTGGCTTCAATACTTTGATAGCAACTTTTCGCTTTATAGAAATATGTTCTCCAAGATAAACATCCCCCATTCCTCCTTCACCAAGAAGTGAGATGATTTGATAATTTTGTATTTGTTTGTTCAGCATTTTTATTAATTTATTCCGTACATCGCAGTTATTCTAACAATTTTTAAAAAAATTCAATTCACAAACCGAATTTCAACCCTTCTATTTTTTGATTTTCCTTCTGGAGTATCATTTGTCATAATCGGTTTTAATTCTCCATAACCTACTGTGGTCATTTGATCCGGACTTACTCCCATTTTCACTAAAAAATCCTTAACTGATTGTGTTCTCTTTTGAGAAAGTAAGATATTGTCATCCTCTTCTCCATCTGAATCGGTATGACCACTAATTTCGATTTTTATTCCTTTCTCAATAATAATTGCTGCTACTCGTTTCAATTCAGGAATTGAAAATGGCAGTAGTTCAGCTTTTGCAACATTGAAAAACAAATTGTTAACTGGAACCGCAATTCCATTATCAATCATTTCCTTAAAAGTCACCATGTCGATGTTTTCATTCACTTCAGATGCTGCATTTTGTTTTCTCAAATCGATGTTATTTGAAAGAGGAAAGTATTCATCATTTTCAACATAATAACCATAAATTTTACCAAGTGGTAATACGATAAAATAACTTCCATCTTTTGGATTTGTCTTAGATTCTCCTATTACTTTTCCATTTGTAAGATCCTCCCATCTTATTGTGGCTGAAACGGGCAGATCTTTGCTGTCTTTCAATTCACCTGAAACGGTAGCAACATAATCAGGACGTAAATGATTCGGAAGATTAAGCCAACAAACATCACTGCTTCCATTAAATTCATCGCCGTTTGTTTTGGCAAAAATTGCACGATCACCGTTAGTTGAAATTTTGTATCCCCAATCTTTCGTTATAGTATTTATTTCTTTACCTAAATTAACAGGCTCTGTCCAACAGTTCCAGCAAGTATCCGCTAGTCTAGTTGATTTGAAAACATCTAAATCGCCAAAACCTCCTCGACCTTCTGAAGAAAAATAAAGAGTTTTCATATCTGGATGAAGGAATGGAGAACGGTCATCATAAGGAGTGTTAATATTACTCCCTAAATTAAGAGGTTCAGTCCAATTGTCGTTTGAATCTTTAAAACAAATATAAATATCCATTTGTGAGGTGCTTGCTGTAGGTTCATCAATATATGTGTAGCCATTTATTTTGGCCGAAGTAAATAAAAAACCCTGCCCATCACTAGTGTATATCCCATCAGCTTGCCAACTACCTCCATTAATTTGTTCTGGATAAATAATTGGACTTCCCCAACCATAATCCATTTTGTCTGAATAGTACATTTCACCATTTTTAAACAAAACGAGTGTGTTTCCGTCTATTGAAACACTAACTGGCGCATCGTTTGATTCATAATCTGATAAATCTTCAACTACCTCAGAATTTGACCATTTCCCATTAATTTTCTGAGAAACATAAATGTCCTCGCCACCGAAATTATCTGTTCGATCTTTTCCACAAAAGTAAAGTGTATTATCATCACCCGTTATGACTGGAACATATTCTTCACCATCATCCGTGTTAATTGACAAACTAAATTTATTCACTTTGATTGTTGCGTCATAGGCAGATTGAAGCATGCTCAAAAGAGCAGTATATTTTTTTTCTGTCCCAAAGTTTTTTTGATAGAGTTTGACAATCCTTAGAGCATCTGACCATTTTTTTTTGGCTAAATTTTCGCTGATTAATGACTGTAAAGCTCCATATGCAATATCGTTTGGGGCAAACAACTGAATGATTTCGCTTTCACTTAAATCAGAAACTTCGTACATTTCCAAATCAGTTAAATCTTTACCCAGTTGAGCATCTACTCCTGTTTCGTCATAATTATCACGAAAAAACTCAATATATTCAGAAGTTCCAATTTGAGAAAATAATTGGTAAAATGGAACTATCGCTTTTTGATACTGCTGCTGACCCATATTTTTCACAGCATATTGTAACGGGAAGAAATCCATTGTCCGAATTCCTATTTGTACAATTGAATCTTTCGCAATTTGAACGAATGTATTCTCAGGATAATCCTCTATAAATGATTTATAATTTGTCCAATGATTAGTATTTACAACTTCATGATATTGACATTCATTGAACTTAACTATTGCTTCGTTTTTCCATTTACTTGAAGGGAAATCAGATGAATATTGCTTATACACTTCACTTTTATTAATTTGTTTTGCTAATTCAAAAGCTAACTCTTCTATCCTTGACTGAGCGTCTTTCACTTCTATAGCAGCAGGATATTTGCTAATAAACTTTTTGTATGCCGAAATATTGTCAATTTCTTGAGCATTACTAAAGCCTAATTTATTTCGGTTTTTTTCAGCATCTTTGAATTGCAAACTGTTTGGGTATTTCTTCATGAAGCTATCAAATGATTCCTCTGTACCCTCTTTTTCCGAATCGTTAAAAGCTATAGTATGAATATTTTTTTCTGCGTCATTTCTATATTTTAAAGGAATTTCTAGAAATGTCTTTAAATAATACTCATATTCTACAATACTATTTTTTGCTTGGTAAATTGTAAATGAAATTCTTCCAATGGAATCTAAATTTATTAAATAAATAGAATCGTTAATCGGAACCTTATTCAGTTTTTCAATTTCTTTCAAATCTGTCAAATTAACGAAGGAACGTTTAGATGTAATCAAATGTCCATATGATGTTTCAATATTGAAACCAGGATATGCAGAACTCATATATAAGACAGAAGCAATGAAATTAGGTTCTACTCCATTAGGATTTTCGGTCAAATCATCAAGTATGTTTTTTTCAACCTTTGAGAACTTTTGCTTTTCTATTAATTTAAGGTCATGTTCTTGAGAATTAACAACGAAGGAAAAGAGAAGCAAATAAAATGTTAATCTCATAATTTGACTTATTTAAAATCTTAGATTTAAGTGGTTAATACTTCAAAGATAAAGTATTTTAATCAAATTGGGCAGAACAGTTTTTTAGTTACTCTGTATCAAATGGATGCTTATTTTTAGAGTTAAGCATCTCATTTCTTGACAAGAATAATAAAAATGAATTAATAATTATGTATTTTTTTAATCTGCATTTTTATTAATTTATTCCGAACATCTCCGTTATTTTGCCGTTTTCATCAAAGATAAACCGTAACTCGCTATTTACATGTTTCTCATTCTCATGATTATATTGCAAAAATTCAAAATCAATATAAACATTGAATGTTAAATCATTGATTTTTTCTATTTGTTGAATATTATTTCTAGAATATTGAGAGCGATCCCATGACGCTAGATATTCTTTTTTCAACTTATCATAAGAAGGGTATTCAAATGACCAATAGCGTTTCATGTTTGGTGCGAAAAAAGAATAAATTTTATCAAAATCTCGGTTGTCTTCGGCTTGTAGGAATTGTTTAAGAAATAATTCATTGTCAACTATTGAAACTGATTCTGATTCATCAATTTCAGTTTGCCCAGCATTTTGACCTTGTAAATTGTTTGTACTTGAATTAGTATTTTCAGCCTCATTATTTGCATTCATAAAGTAGAAAAGACCCGAGGCAATAATTACAATACCTAAAAAACCAAAAACTATTTTTAAAGAATTGCCAGTCTTCGCAGATTGGGGTTCTATCGTTCTTTTTGGAATCTCTTTTTGAGATGAATTCACTTTTTGTTGAATAGAAGGTGTGATTTTCGATGTTGCCAAAGCTATCTGAAATTCGTCACAATCCTGAAAGCGTTGATTGACTTCTTTCTGTGTTGCTTTTTCAATGACACTCCAAACGGCTCCATAAGTCTCACCCATAGTTTGTGTCAAGGGTAAAAGTGGTTCTTTTACGATATTATCATAAATTTCATACTCGGTCGTCATTCCACGATAAGGACAAACGCCAGAAAGGAGCTCATAGAATGTTACTCCTAATGAATAAATATCGCTTCGGTGATCCAACTCTTTGCCTTTCACTTGTTCAGGCGACATGTAATATACAGTTCCGATTTGTGTTCCTGTTTTTGTGAGATGGTGCTGATCATCACCTACTAATTTTGCAATCCCAAAATCCAGTACTTTTATTTGATCATCGGCCGTAACCAATATATTGGATGGCTTCACATCTCGGTGAACAATTCCATTCTTGTGAGCGTATAAAAAAGCCTGCAAAATTTGGGTCATTAATTTCTTTGCACGCTCAATGTTAATAGGAGAATGTTGCGCTTTTATTAATTCATCCAACCCTTGCCCATCGACATATTCCATGATCAAAAACAAACCATCTTCTTGCTCCACATAATCCACCAATCCAACAATGTTTGGGTGCTGTAAATGGGCTAGCATGGACGCTTCATTCTTAAAACGTTTGCGAATTTCATCGTTTTTAACCAACTCTGGCTTTAATACTTTGATGGCAACTTTTCGCTTGATAGAAATATGTTCTCCAAGATAAACATCTCCCATACCGCCTTCACCAAGAAGAGAAATGATTTTGTAATTTTGTATTTGTTGGTTTAGCATTTATTGAAAAATAATTAAAATTTACGTATTGCACGAACTGAATTAGTTAGATTTTTATCTCCATCGCCCTGATAACCGCTTTCAAATGACTGTGAATATGCATTACCATTTGATTTTACTGAAGAACTCCAATAATAATCATTTATGAATCCATTAATCTTTGCTTTTTGTTGAAAAAGTAAATTCAACTCTGTATTTGATGGCAGATACCAATCAGAATATTTATTTAAGTCTGAATATTTGCAGACCGAAATCGCGTTTGCCCAATTATACTTTCCTTGGTCAATTGTCGCGCATACTAATCCATGTTCTCCTGAATTATCTATATAAAAAATAATTCCACCTTGGTATTTTTGACCAATTTTTAATTTAGTTAACGTTACAATTGGTTCTTCCTTTATAACCACAGGAGAGTTTTGATTTGTAGTTTTTTCAACTGGTAACTTTTTTGGCTCTTCTTCCTTCGAAACTGGCATTTCTGCTGTTTCTGTTGGAACAACAATTTCATTACTTGTATCATCCGGAATAGTTTTAACTGATCTATCGACAGCTCCATCTTTACTCAAATTGAAAATAACTATTCCAACAAAAAGTAAAATTCCTATTCCAATACTTATCGTTTTAAAATTAAAATATGTTATTCTTACTTGCTCCTTATTCTTTGGCTTTTGCTTCGGAATCGCATGATCAATTTCTGTGTCAGAAACAGATTTTGTCTCCAATCCTTTTTTAGAATTAATTTTTAAGGAGCGTTTTGTTGGGTCTTTTTCTGTTGCTTGTTGGATTGTTGAGTCCCATGAGGTTTGCGTTAATGGCAGGGGCTCTTTGTGAATTTTATTTTGTAATGAAAGGATGCTGATATCTTTCAAGTTGTAGGGAGAATGTCCCATTACCATAAACCATAAAGTTACCCCCAAACTATAAATATCTGTTAGTTTAGTTATTGGTGCGACACATTCAATTTGTTCAGGACTCATGTACAAAGGAGTCCCCATTTGCTGTCCTAAATTTGTTGAGGTATAATCGTCACTATCAGAATTTGTATTTTTTGCTATTCCAAAATCAAGCAATTTAATTTCATGATCTTTTGTCAAGATAAAATTAGATGGTTTTATATCTCGGTGAATGAAACCTTTATAATGAACATATTCAATCGCCTTCAGCATTTTCGGTAAATACCTACCGATTTCATCATCTTTAAATACTCCATTAACTTTAATGTATTCATCCAACGTTTGTCCTTCAATGTATTCCATGACAAAGGCAACAATATCTCCAGCATCTATTAAATCAGTTACTTTAATGATATTGGGATGCGACATTTTAAACATATTTTTTGCTTCCGCCAAAAAGCGTTTTCGGATGTTCTCATTATGTACAAATTCTTTTTTAAGAATCTTTATCGCAACTTCTGTATCAAATTTATTATCATGCGCCAAATAAACAAATGCCATCCCTCCTTCACCAAGAAGAGATATGATTTTGTAATTATTTAGTTGCTGGTTGATCATTTTTTTATATAGTTAAATCGATAAATGGTTAAAAAGCACGAACTGCACGAACATAGTAGGTGTAGATCTTACTGTAGAAGTTCTGGTAACCACTGGTGAAATTCTGGAACCACGCGGTGTAGTTATCGCCCTCCGTAGAACTCCAATAGGGTTTATTAGCAAAACCGCCAATCTCAGATCGATAAATGTAAAGGCGTTCTAATTCGACTTTAGATGGCAAATACCAATCATTAAAACCATTTAAACTTAGGTTTCGACACTCCTCCATAGCAGCATCCCAATCACCTGATAGAGTTTCTTTTTCAGTACATACTTTCCCATGTTCTCCTGAATCATCCAAATAAAAAATAATACCACCTTGATATTTTTGTCCAATTTTTAAATTTTTTGATGATTCAATTGGTTCTTCTTTTTTAACCAAAGGAGGGTTTTGATTTGTTGTTTTTTCACCAGGTAACTTATTCTGCTTTTCTTCCTTCAAAACTGGCACATCTGCTGTTTCTGTTGGAACAACATTTTCAGTTTTTTTATCATCCGGAAAAGCTGTAACTAATGTATCAGCCGTTTCGCCTTTAATCAAATTAATTAAAAGTATTCCAACAAAAAGCAAAATTCCAACTCCAATACTTATCGTTTTAAAATTAAAATATGTTATTCTCACTTGCTTCTCTTTCTTTGGCTTTTGATTCGGAATCACAGGATCAATTTCTGTGTCAGAAACAGATTTTGACTCCACACCTTTTTTAGAATTAATTTTTAAGAAGCGTTTAGTTGGGTCTTTCTCTGTCGCATCTTGGATAGTTGAGTCCCAAATAGTATGCGTTAAAGGCAGAGGTTCTTTGAGTATTGAAACTTGAATTTCTGGCAATGAAAATTCTCCTGAATCATACGGTTTTTTATTCATGACCATCTGCCACAGCACAACACCCAAACTATAAACATCTGTTTGTTTGGTGACCTCTGCAGTGTTTTTAACTTGCTCTGGGCTCATATACAAAGGCGTTCCCATTTGCTGCATTAAACCAGTTTTAGTATAATCAACAGCACCTTCATTTGTGTTCTTGGCAATTCCAAAATCCAATAATTTTATCTGGCCACTTTTTGTCACCATAAAATTGGATGGTTTAATATCACGATGAATTAATCCTTGTGAGTGCACATATTCGACAGCTAAAATCATTTGATTGAAAAATGATTCAATTTCAGTTCGTGTTAATTCCCCTTTTTTATACAAAAACTCTTCTAAAGTTTGCCCTTCAATGTATTCCATGACAAAAGCCACGATATCGCCAGCGTCAATTAAATCCGTTACTTTAATAATATTGGGATGTGACATTTGGGCCAAACTTCGTGCTTCAGCTAAAAAACGCTTTCTAATGTTTGGATGCTGGACATATTCTTCTTTGAGAAGTTTAATAGCAACATTATTCCCCAAAGATTGGTGCTGAGCTAGATATACATTCGCCATTCCACCTTCACCAAGAAGTGAGATGATTTTGTAATTTTGAATTTGTTGGTTGAGCATATGAAAAATAGTTAAACAGTGCGAACTGCTCGGACATTTATATAATTAGGTTTATCATTAGTTCCCTCGTTTCCATTAGCAAAGTCTTTAGAACATGCAATATAGTCATTGTACTCATTCGCACTCCAATAGTAATAATTAGCAAAACCACCAATTTCCTCTTTGTTTTCGAAGAGTATAACTAACTCTTTTTCTGTAGGCAATCTCCATCCATCACCAAGATTTTCACATGATTTTTCAGCTCTATACCAATCCATTTTTTCTAAATCTTTTGTCTTTATTTCTAAATCTCCAATAATCATAGAATTTTCAATATCTGGCCTTTTAAGCGGAAATGATAATGGTATTTCTTCTAAAATCGTGTCTTCCGGAAATACTATAGGAAATTTATAAATTGAACGGTCTTCAGGTTTTTTCGCCGTTACTTTTTGAATTATAGTATCCCAAATAGTATTCGTTAAAGGCAGAGGTTCTTTTAGAATTGAAACCTGTATTTCAGGTAAAGAAAATTCTCCTGAATCATACGGTTTTTTATTCATAACCAACTGCCACAGCACAACACCCAAACTATAAATATCTGTTTGTTTCGTAACCTCAGCAGTATTTTTCACTTGCTCTGGGCTCATGTACAGAGGCGTTCCCATTTGTTGCATTAAACCAGTCTTAGTATAATCAACAGCACCTTCATTTGTGTTCTTAGCAATTCCAAAATCCAACAATTTTATCTGGCTACTTTTTGTCACCATGAAATTGGATGGTTTGATATCACGATGAATTAATCCTTGTGAATGCACATATTCAACAGCTAAAATCATTTGGTTGAAAAATGATTCAATTTCAGTTCGAGAAAGTTCCCCCTTTTTAAACAAAAACTCTTCTAAAGTTTGCCCTTCAATGTATTCCATTACAAATGCAACAATATCTCCAGCATCAATTAAATCGGTTACTTTAATGATATTGGGATGCGACATTTGCGCCAAACTGCGCGCCTCAGCTAAAAAACGTTTTCTAATGTTTGGATGCTGGACATATTCTTCTTTGAGAAGTTTAAGCGCAACATTATTCCCTAAAGATTGGTGTTGAGCCAAATACACTTTCGCCATACCACCTTCACCGAGAGGAGAAATGATTTTGTAATTTGCTATTGTTTGTCCAATCATTTTTTTGCTATTTATTCATTGTTATTTTAATCCGTCCACGTTGCGTCTATAATCCTACATGAAACATCCCTTGTTCCAAAAGGAGTCGTGAATTTTTGGTCATTCGTATAATAACTATTTGGTGGGAAATATCTATATACCGTGATTTTTTCAGAACCGTTTGAATCACCGTACTTATCAAAATATTGAATTTGTAAAATAATATTTTTAAATGCTGCTTCGTTTGCAGTATTCGTGATTGTATAAAATAAATGATACCCCAACACGGTCACCTTGAAATTACTTTCAAGAGAAAGATTGCCCAGTGGGTTTTGACCTTCAATTTCTTTCATTGATTTTTTAACAACGGTTATCTTATTTGTTCCACGCCCATTATCATAAGAGTTATCTGAATTTCTAGTCTGTTTGTTATTTGAATTCGTAGGTTTTTGGGTTTCAATTTTCCTTTCTTCGGTATTCACTATTGTTGAATCTATTCTACCTTCAGGTTTTTCTTCAAGTTGTTTTGACTCTTTTTCTGTCGGCATAAATTCATCTGAAGTTGTTTCCTTTTTATTTGAATTAACAACTAAACCAATTATAATAAAAAGTGCAACCAAACCGATGGCAGCATACATAATTAATTTCTTTTTACTATCTGAATCTTTTGTGTTAGGTAATTCTAATGGAGAAACAAATGTTTTTTCTTCACTTTTCGCATTTTCTTGTTTCTCAATTTTTTCTTCAACAAGAATTGGTTCTTTTTGAGATTCAATTTCAGCTACTTTATCTTCAATACCAGCATGCTCTGCAGCTTCTATTGTAGGATTTGAAACATCATTTTTTGCGACATCTTCAATAACAACGTTCTCTACAACTGGAATAACAGGCGCTAAAACATCATTTTTCACTTCCGTTGAAAGCGCAAAATCATCTTTTTTCAAACCTTTAATAAACGCAGCGCAGGTTTGGAATCGATCTTCAGGTTTCTTTGCAGTTGCCTTTTGTATAACATGGCACATGTGTTCAGAAATACCAGGATAAATCGTTCTTGGATCAGGTAACTCTTCTCCAACAATTTTATTAAAAACGTCAAATTCCGTGTTTAACCCTTCATAAGGACAAAGACCTGTTAACATCTGGTAAAATGTGATTCCGAGTGCATAAATGTCACTTCTCAAATCCAATTCTTGTCCACGCACTTGTTCAGGCGACATGTAATAAACCGTTCCGATATGCGATCCAGTCTTCGTTAATTTATTTCCTAAATCGCCAACTAGTTTTGCGATTCCAAAATCCAATATTTTTATTACTTTCTCATCTGTCACAATAAGGTTAGAAGGCTTAATATCTCGATGAATTAAGCCTTGTTTATGTGCATATGCAAATCCTTCGAGCGCTTGTTTCATAAGAATGACAGCCTCTTTTTCTTGGATTGGTCCTGTGACTTCTTGAATGTATTCATCCAATGGTTTGCCATCAACTAATTCCATGATTAGACTCAAGCCATTTTCATCCTCGTGGTAATCATAGAGCGTTACAATATTTGGATGATGCAAACTCGACATGAGCTTTGCTTCATTTATAAAACGACTTCTCACAAGTTCGTTTTTAACCAAATGTGGAAGCAAAACTTTTATCGCAACCTGACGACCAAGTTTAACATGTTCGGCTAAATAAACGGTTCCCATTCCGCCTTCACCTAGTAACGATTTTATTTCGTAGTTGAGAATTTGCTTTCCTATCATGATTAATATCTTATTATTATTACTGTATGAGCTTTTAAAAAGCACGAATTGCGCGCACAAGTCCTATTTCACTTTTCAAATTAGAACACATTTCTCCTGAGTTAAAACTCTTCCAAAACGCTCTATCAATATCGAATGAATCTGAAGACCAATAATAAAGTTTATCAGAAAAATTATTTATTATTGACCTTCTTATATAAAGCCGTTTTAATTCTTTTTTTGATGGTAAATACCAGTCATTATAGCCACTCATTGAAAGGTTTAAACAACTTTTATTGGCTGAATCCCAATTAAAACTACCTAAATCTGTTTCACTGCAAACTAAACCGTGCTTTCCATCTGGCGTAATAGAAAAAATGATTCCTCCCAATCTCTTTTGGCCAATTTTATAAACAAATATTTGGTTATCTTTAATCAATCGAACAGAAAACCCAAGAGATTTTTTATAATTAAATGTTTTTAATTCTGATTCACTTATAGCATAACCTACTGCTTCATCAATTGAATAATCTGAATTTGTCCACCATCTAGCTGTTTGTCCAATTGAGGAAAAAGTATAAGTTTCAGTTCTGAAACCAGCAGCTAAAGCATTAAATCCAATTTCATCTTTGCCAACTTCTCCCGAATTCCAATAGCCGGTTTTTATCTTCATTGCACTGGTTGAGTTTTTCCCAATGTACTCATGTAAAATATTCCAATCTTCTTTTGAAGCAACCCTAAAGCCATATGGAGCTAAGCCACGAGCGTCATTTACAGCATACCAATTATATAACTTTCCATATTTTTCATCAGAAATGCGAGTTTTATTATAACACCATGCTGGAAGTCCTTTACTCGATGCTTCCGCCCATTCTTCATCTGTTTTAGCTTCTGGAATTTCATCTCCATTTTTAAATCTAGAGCAATTAAAATTTGAACTTACCCAATTTTGTCTACCAATTTCAATGATTTCATAAGCATTGCCATCAGCATCAACTATAATATTATTGCTTAATGTTTCAGGTATACCTTTAGGATCATTTATTTTATAAAACTCAGGATACAATGTGTAATGTGCAAATAACACAACTATCGAAACTAAAAGAAATGAAAGAAGAAATTTTCCAACTTTCGATTTCTTCTTTATTACATTTGATTCGTAAATAGGATTTTTATCTATTATTGTTTTATCGAAGATATTGTGTACCATTTCATGGCAGTTTTTATACCTATCAACTAAGCTTTTTTTAGTTGCTTTTTCAATTATTGAATCCCATTTTGTTTTTGTAAGTGGTAATTCTTGATTTAAAATTTGAGTTTGAATTTCAGGAGTAGTTAATTGCAATGTATTGTATAATCTTTTTCCAGACACCATTTCCCATAAAACAACTCCTATACTATAGATATCCGTTTGAGATGTTACTGTTCCAGAATTCCGAATCTGCTCTGGGCTCATATACGATGGAGTACCCATAATAAACATTGTTGAAGTTCCGTCAGGATTCTTTGCATGTTTTGCAATTCCAAAATCAACTAATTTCAATATTCCATGTTTACCAATTAAAATATTGGATGGTTTTATGTCTCTATGTGTAATACCATTAGAATGAATATATTCGACAGCGGCAAGAAGCTGTTTCATGTAATCTTGTATATAATTGTCTGCCAATTTTCCTTGTTGAATAATCTCATTTAAAGTTGGACCTTCAATATATTCCATTACAAATGCAACAAAATTATCTTCGTTATAAGTATCTATAACTTTTATAATGTTTTTGTGATCTAGATTTGCTAAACTCTTTGCTTCTTCAATAAAACGCTTCCTTATATTTTTGTCTTCTAAAAATTCTTCATTCAAAACTTTAATTGCGACACTATTATGCTGAATGTTGTGTTCTGCAAGGTAAACCTTTGCCATTCCACCTTCACCGAGTAACGAGGTGATATTATAACTAAGAAGTTGTTTGTTGATCATTTTTATAAATTCATTTTATCTTATTGAAGTCTTTTAAATAATGATCTAATCAATTATTTTATTCTCCTTGATTTAATTTATTTAATTGTAGTATTCGATTTTTCTTTTTGTAATTGAAATGATATTTTTTTTATTGCCTGAATTAACTGAAAAACGTTCTTTTTTAACCCAATTTCCATTTTTATCGTAGTCATATTTATACTCTTCAATATCTGGAGTTTTATTGGATGCATAAATAACTTTTGAATAATATTCGTCTTGCAAATTATTATATTTCCTTACTGTTTTTTGAACAGTTTTTTTTCCTTCATAATCATATTCAATAGTTTCTATGAGTTTACCATTCTCATGAAATTTGACGCATTTATATGTCAATGCATCCATTTCAAATAAAAGTTGAGAATTACATTCATTGTTTTCATCATACTTAAATTCCTTTCGATATTTTTTGCTTTTCCAGAATAGAAGTTTACCATCTCTGCCATATTCATATTCGTAAAAATTATTTGGGTCACTTGATACTTCTTTTATCAAATAACCATTATCATACGAGTATTTTGTCCAATTCTCATTCAAATTATTATAATATGAAGTTCTTACTAGTTGATTTTCTTCGTTATAAACATTTTTATTATTGGTTACGTAAATTTTGGGTTTATATTTAGAACTTTTAAAATCGGTTATGGATTTATGTTGAATAATATTTCCTTTTTTATCGAATGAAAAATAATCCTTACCAAGAAAACCACTTAAAAAAAGACCGTTTTCTTTTTTTGTAGTTTGTGTGCCCCAATTGGGATCAGAATCATAATTTTCTTCAATGTTTTTGATATCCCCATATAATCCCATTTCAGAAAGATCATTGTCTAGTTTATTTTTATTAGGGATTTGATGCACAAACAAACGATAATAAAAGATAGCGACAAAAGCTAAAAATAATAAAAACAGGGATGCCCTGATAATAATTTTCTTTTTTGGAAATTGAACTTTATTACTTTTAATTATCTCCGAACTATCTTTTTCGGTTTGCAATTTTATTGTTGAACTATCATCAAAAGTACTTAATTCAATAATAATTTCTTCAATAGATTGGAAGCGCTCATTTCTATCTTTCGCAACGAATTTTTTTATGATTGAATTAAAGAAATTATTGTTTGGAAGATTTGGAATCGGTTCATTGACAATTTTCATGAAAATCTCAAAACTCGATTCTTCAGCACTTTCATAGGGTGCTTTACCTGATAATAAGAAATAAAGTGTGATTCCTAAGGCATAAATATCAGATCGATGATCGATTGATTTCTCACCTTTCACTTGTTCAGGACTCATGTAAACAGGTGTTCCCATTTGAGTTCCTGTTTGTGTCATTTCATTTCCTGTTCCAAATATTTTTGCAATTCCAAAATCAAGTATTTTGACTTGATTATTTTTATCTATAAAAATATTGGCTGGTTTAATATCTCTGTGCACTATTCCTTTTGAATGAGCATAATCAAACGCATTCAATACTTGTGTAAAAATCACTTTAACTTCCGCATTTGAAAGTGGCCCCGTTCGTTTAACGCGTTCATCCAAGTCTTCACCTTTTAGTAATTCCATTACAATTGCCAGTGTTTCATCTTGCTCTTCAATATCCAAAACACGGGTAATATGCGGATGATCCAATGAAGCCATGAAATTTGCTTCGTTTTCAAACCGTTGACGTAACTGAGGGTTTCTTGCTAAAATTGGACTCAGTATTTTAATTGCAACTTTTGTCCCTAATTTCTCATGAATCCCTTCATATACGGATGCCATTCCACCTTCGCCAATTTTGCGAGTGATGGTGTATTTACCGATTGTTTTGTTGATCATATTGATTTTTTTCTAAACTTAACAATTAGCAGAATAGCAAAAAATAATTCAAACATTATAAAAGGTATCCAAACGAATATCTCTTCTTGAGTTGTTGAATAATTTAATAAGTACATTGCCTTTAACAAAGCCCAAACACCCACAACACTTGAAAAAATAATTTTAATAATCCGCAAAATATAATGAATCTTCATTTTAAACTTTATGTAAAGGAATAACCACAATAAACTTGATAACAAGACATATATTGATGTTACTATTCCTATATTTGAATTCTCTGCTTTCATAACATCATAATAAACCCATCCAATTCCATCTTCATTAAATTCGTGTCTGAAATAGAAATATGTATAAGCTTCTAAAATGATGAAATAGGCTGCAGAAAATCCTAAAAGTAAAAGCAAAGGTATATACGAGATAAAAATAAACAGTTTGTTTTTTTGATTTAATGAACTGTCAGTTTTCGATTGATCAACAATTGTATTTTGAGTTGGCTCAACTTTATTTTCAATCGTTTCTTTTACTTGATTTGAATCCGAATTTAAGTCAAATATTGTTTTTACTTCACAAACCTCATAACCATTTAGCGTATTAGTAAACTCATCAACTGTTTGATAGCGTTCATTTCTGTCCTTTGATACAGCTTTCTGAATGATAGCATCGTAAAATGAATTGTTAGAAATATGTGGAATCGGTTCATTGACAATTTTTGTAAAAATCTCAAAACTCGATTCTTCAGCACTTTCATAAGGCGCTTTTCCCGTTAGGATGAAATAAAGCGTGATTCCTAAGGCATATATATCCGATCGATGATCAATTGATTTCTCCCCTTTAACTTGCTCTGGACTCATATAAACAGGTGTTCCCATTTGAGTTCCTGTTTGTGTCATTTCATTTCCTGTTCCAAATATTTTTGCAATTCCAAAATCAAGTATTTTAACTTGATTGTTTTTGTCTATAAAAATATTGGCTGGCTTAATATCTCTGTGCACAATTCCCTTTGAATGTGCATACTCAAAGGCATTCAAAACTTGTGTGAAAATCACTTTAACTTCAGCATTTGAAAGTGAACCCGTTCGTTTTACACGGTCATCCAAATCTTCGCCTTCTAGTAATTCCATTACAATTGCAAGCGTTTCATCCTGCTCTTCAATGTCCAAAACACGTGTAATATGCGGATGATTCAATGAAGCCATGAAATTTGCTTCGTTTTCAAACCGTTGACGTAACTGAGGATTTCTTGCTAAAATTGGACTCAGGATTTTAATGGCAACTTTTGTTCCTAATTTCTCATGAATCCCTTCATATACGGATGCCATTCCACCTTCGCCTATTTTGCGTGTGATAGCGTATTTACCGATTGTTTTGTTGATGTATTCCATAGTAGTATTTAAATGTTAACTTCTTTATTAACCTAATAAAAAAGAAAGGAAAAAAAGCATTAAAAGAATGAGTCCATAAATCAGAACTATATCTAAATTATCTTTTATCAAATTTTTATTGTTATTTGTCTCAATCGGCATTTTTCTAATTGGTGCTTTCCCAAGAATCAAGTATTCCCAATCAACTATTTGGTTTTCTCCGATTGTTAATTCATCTCCAACTTGCAATAAGATGGGTTCCAAAATTCTTTTACCATTTACAAACGACCCATATTTGGATTGCATATCTGAATAAAAAACATTGTTTTCAGGATCTTTGAAAATTTCAGCATGAAACAATGTAACCGTGAAATGGTCAATGACTATATCATTCTCATTTGAACTTCCAATTTTATAGATTCCTGATTGATTTCCCATTTCTTTTGAACTATTTGATTCTAATGGAATCTTTTCGTTTTAAAGAAATATAAATTCCAATAAAACAAAGACAGGTAATTATTAAAACAGCAATTTCATCTAATGATAAGTGAAATGACCAATCCCCAAATCTATCTGGATACGATTCATGAAAACTTTCCTTAAGTTGATCAACAGCTGGCACAGTCTGAACTAATGTTTCACCCGGTTTTAAAGGGTCTGGAAGTTCTGCCGAAACATCTTTTTGAATTACACTAAAACCTTCAGTACCCCATCTTGATAACGTAGCATAACTCAATATTTCAACAAATTGATTTTCAATTTTTGCTACAACCCCAGCAAGCATAATTTGAGGAATCAACGCAATTGGTACCAACGTCATTACTTTGTCTGTTGTTGAGACAATTGCAGAAAGTAATAAGCCCATCATAGTTGCGGCTATTGACAAACTCAACATCCATAAAAATGTTCCCGATGGATTATTCCAACTTGGTGATGTATCGTTGAAATTAAGTGAAATAATCAAGGTGAATAATAGTGATTGAACCGCTGCAAAAGCACTCAAAACCGTTATTTTAGAGAACATGTAAGCAAGAACACCTTGGTTAAACATTCGTTCTCGCTTATATATTGGAGCTTCTCCTACAATTTCACGTGCAGCATTATTTGTTCCGAACCAAACAGCACAAACCGCCATAAGGAATGGCACAGCTGAAGTGATATTACTAAAAATCAAACAAATTAATCCTGCAATTATTGGTGCTTGACCAACCATAATAAGGGAATTCATAACATCATTTAATTTGATGTTAAAATACCTGATTGTTAACCACCAGTATTGTGAAAAGAAATTCGTTGGATTTAAACTTCTGAGATTTTTTTTGTTTTCCTGCTTTGCTGCGCCTACTTGGTTGTTTTGATTATGTTTATCAATCCAATTTTTAGCTTTTGGGGCAACTAATTGTGCGTAGACTTTCACTGTATCATCTACGCCAAAATAATTCAAATAAGCCTTGGTGTCTCCTTGATATACCATGTGTCCTCCTTCAGCCATGAAAATCACATTATCCATGTAATTCAAATCTTCAGGTTTATGGGTCACCATTATAACTGTTGTTCCTTTTTCTGATAATTTCTTTAGAATACCTAAAAATTCTTCTATCGTTTGAGGGTCCAACGGTGATGTAGGCTCATCTAGGAAAAGAATTAATGGGTCAGTTAAAATTTCAACTGCTATAGAAACACGTTTTCTTTGACCTCCACTTATTTTACCTACTAAATTTTTGCGAATATGTGTAATGTTTAATTCCTCAAGAACCTGTTCGATTTTTTGATTAATGACATCTCGTGTTGCATTTTCTAATCTTAGTTTGGCAGCATAATAAAGTGATTGCTCAACAGTCAACTCCTTGTGAACGATATCATCTTGGGGCACATAGCCTATATGTGTTTTCAAATAATCAAAGTTTTCACTTAAATCCAAACCACTTATAAAAACACGTCCACTTGTTGGCGGAGCATCACCATTTAATGCTTTCAAAAGGGTTGACTTTCCGCAACCTGATGGCCCCATAACGGCCATTAACGATTTAGACGGAATTTCAAAAGAGCTGCCATGCAATCCAATATTACCTCCTTTGAAGCGCTTTGAAATTCGCTCAGCTCGAATAGCAACCTCTTTCGTTAAATCTTGAGCCTGACCTCTTAAACTTAATTTATAGCGACCAATGATAATAACGTCACGTTCAGAAACGCGTTCAGATCCGGAAATTCTCCTTCCATTTAAAAAGGTACCGTTTAACGACCCTAAATCAGTTAAAATATAATTGTCTTTCCCTTTTTGCTCAATAGAAGCATGAAATTTACTGACAATTTGATGATCCAGCCAAACATCGTTCTCTTGACTTCTCCCGAGCGTTATTTTTGCTTTATTTCTAAATTTGTCGATAATATCAGTCGTGTCCAACCTACCTGAAGGAGCTGAATTACCAGATGATTTTGGAATTGAGGAGAAACTGTCTGGATTAAAAACAATTGTTAAACCACCTGCACCCGAAAAACTAACACTATCATTCGAAGAGAAAAGATATTGAACACCTTTTTCAATTTTTTTACCGTTGACAAAAGTTCCATTCGTACTTCCTAGATCAACGATATAAAGATTGTTGTTTTCATCTTGAATTAACTGTGCATGCTGCGAAGATATATTTCGTATATCAGGAAATGAAACATCACAAGATGCATCTCTACCGATAACAATGGCAGCCGATTTATTCGGTGAAAATGAAATTTTTCTATAAAGTTTGTTTTCTTTTACAAATCCTATTTTCATACTCCCCTTTTTTAGTTCAAATCAGTTAGAATAACAATTTCTTGCGTCAAAAGATTTACTTTAAAATGCTGACGTAAAGGAATTTTTATTTCCCTACCATCTATTGAAACTAAAGCATGACCATTTATATAATAATCCAAAGATCCATTCATCACTTTAGATAAACCACTAAATGTAGAGGTAATATTATTGACATTTGCAGCACCTTCAATAAGCTCACTTTGATTTTTTTTAAGCAGTTTTTCTACTTGAAAATCACAGTTTGAAACCTTCGTTTTTAATAACTTATCCGAATAGATACCGCAGCGAATTTCTTTTAATAAAATTTCGAAAGGCAATTTGTTTTGGTAGCGGAAACTAATATCAAAAAAAGTTGTTGGTATAGTGATTTCTTTCAGTTTTACTTTATCAAGTTTCAACCCATCGTCACCCATGGAATTTGTTATTAATGCATCTACAAGATCTTTTGTATCGATCCACGTATCAAGTGTTGTTGAAGAGTTGATTTTTAAAAATGTGAATTTACCACTGACTTCAACTTTCAATAGAATTGAATCTTGAAATAGAATGTTTTTTAACTCGTGAAAAAGTGAATCTGCGTAAAAATCTGCATTAACGGGGAAAAGATTTTCTGATTTTTTTTCAAAACGAAAAGATTCGTCGCTCTTGCCTTTTGCTATTAGATGGTCTTTATAATACATGTTGAATTGAAGTCCTTTTCCATTGTAAGAAAACCAGTTGTCGTTCTGAATTTTGAGAACCGCATTTGCCTTCATTTTACCATTCGTGAAATCAATAATTTCAAATTTACTTATGCCAGAAAATTTAGGAATTGAAATTGTTTGAGCCATTAAAAATCCAACAACCAAAACAGTTGCACAAACTAAAAACCACTTTGATTTAATCCACTTCATTTTGGACATTTTAGATTGTAATTTGATTCAATATGGCGTTTTGAACAATCTGATCTTTTTATAGAATACGGATGAGACGAAAAAATTCCCATGATATTTTCTTGGTCTTCTTTTAAACTCATGCGTTCCCAAAGTTTTACATTGTCGCACATTTCATAACCAGCAGCATGAGCTAAATCAATCCCTAATAAATCGCAATGTGCTTCATTTTTTTGGTTGAAGGGAGTTGTTAATACATTGCCAATTAAGGCTGTTATGCCACCCATCGCCTCACCTAAAAAAGAATTCGCTGTTTTTGCACGTTTAATTTGGTCGGTGATATGGCCTAATTCATTATGAGAAATTTCGTGTCCTATAATACATGCAATTTCATTATCGTTCAAACAAAAATCAAACATTCCAGTTGTGAAAAAGATTTTTCCACCAACAGTAAATGCGTTTAACAGCGTTGTATCCAGTAAATAAATTTTATAATCAAATCCTCTTGGATTCAATATTGCATCATTTAACTTGGAAAGAATATTTTCAATTTTTTTTAATTTCTCCCCTTTTTTGATGAAGGTAAAGTTCGTTTCTGACTCTTTTAATGCTGCCTCACCTAATTCTATTTCTTCGTCAATGCTAACTTCATTTCCAAACATATTGAGCATGTCCTTTTCCATATCACCAAATAGCGAGGTACTGCCTGATGCTGCATCGGTATCCAAACAACTAAAATCATACACAATATTATTTCTGCTTTGAGAAAATGCGCCATTAACGTTGAATACGATGATAAAAAAAATACTGATTAGTTTCATATCTTAAAAAAGCGTTATTTTAAATCATCACATTCAAAACCATAATTCGTTAGGATATGGTTATGTGAACAATTGGCTCTTTTATCAGAATATGGATGGGAACGAAGCAAGTTGTCAAATGCATTATAATCTCCCTCTCCAGATTCTTTTTTCATTCTCTCCCAAAGAACAATGTTTACACAGCCATTATATCCAGCGGCAATAGCAAGGTCTATTCCAGTTAAATCACAATGTGTTTCTTTCTTTTGCCCAAAAGGAATTGTAAGTATTTGATTCAGTGCAGCTCCCGATTCAGAAAGAATTTTAACCTTTTGTAAATATTCTTTAATATGTCCTAATTCATTGTGGTTAATTTCATGCCCAATCACACACGCTAACTCATCATTTGAATTACAAAAGCTGTACATTTTGGTGGTTACAAATATTTTAGCACCCGCTGTAAAAGCGTTCAACTCTTCTGATTCAATCAAATAAATTGAATAATTAAATCCTTTTGGTTCGATTATTTGCGCTGTAAGAAGGTTTAAAATAGAAGTTAAATTTTCGATTTTTTTACCACTCTCAATAAAATCATATGTTTCATGGCAATCACTTAATAATTGGTCGCCGACTTCTGCTTCTTCTTGAATAGTAATTTCACCACCTAATGCATCTGTCATTTCTGTTTCCACTTTCTCCAACACCCCAATTACCTCTGTGGTTCCAAAATCATTTTCATCATCCAAACAGCTGAAATCATATTCAATTGACTTTCTTTTATCTTTTTCAACTTTATCAGGTTGATCTCTTTTATCGTTTGGCATTTCAGGATCCACTTCGTCTGGTTTCGAATCAACTAAAATATATTCGTTTGTTATGTAAAATAATCCGATTAACAAGAATATGATTAACAGAGTAATACCAACAATCTTCCAAACATTTCTTTTTTTAGGCATTGGCTCATGGTCATAATCATTGTGATTTGCATAACCACCACTATTTCCCTCGGTAACTTTTGTTTCATTTTGAGCACCTGAAGTATTAAAGTTTTTCCATCTCAAAGGCTCACTCATTCCTGCTTTTACAATATCATTGGATTTTAATTGAACAGAGCCATTTATGCGTTGACCATTTACAAAGGTTCCGTTTGCCGAATTAAGATCTGTTAAAAAAACATTTCCATTGCCATCATAAAATAATTCAAGGTGATTCCTTGAAACAGAAGCATGATTTAGAACAATGTCATTATCACTTGCTCTGCCTATTCTGATTGTTTTAAAATTCATAAAAATTCTAGTAAATCGAGTTGAAATTCTTCACATGATTGATACCTATCTTTCATGTCTTTTTTTGTTGACTTTTGAATGATTTTATTTATTTTATCTTGATGAATTTCATCAAAATCGTACGGTACTTTCACGTATGGTAGGTTATTGTTTTTTATTGCAGAAAACATTTCTTCCCGCGATTCACAGTTAGAAAATGGCAATTTCCCTGTAACCATTTCATACAAAGTAATCCCCAATGAATAAATGTCTGAGCGAAAATCAATGTTTTTACCTTCAATCTGCTCTGGACTCATGTAAGACGGACTCCCCATAACACTGTCCAAATCCTTTCCATTGGAGTCATGGGAAATTCCAAAATCAATGACTTTTATTTCATTTCTATCGGACAGCATGATATTTGAAGGTTTTATATCCAAATGAATCAATCCTTTCGTGTGCACATATCCAATAGCGCTTAGTACTTCATTTAAAAACAAAGCAATATTTTGAATAGGAATTGGCCCTGTTACTTTTGAAATATGATCACTTAAATTTTTTCCATCAACATATTCCATGACCAAATAATGGGTTTCATCGTGCTTGATGAAATCTTTCAATTTTACAATATTGGGATGATCTAAGTATAAATATTGATTCGCTTCTTCTAAAAACTTCTCACGTACAAATTCACTCTTAAAGAAACTGGGTTTCAGTTCCTTTACAGCCACCGGAGTCCCAGTGTATACATCAACCCCTAAATATACTTCAGCAGTACCTCCAGAGTTTAATGGTTGAATGATTTGTATGTTATTGATTTTTTTCAATTAATCACAAGGAATAAAAAGTGTGGTACCTTTTTTAATAAATTCTGTTTCTGAATCAACTTGATTTTTTATCTCTTTTGATAATTGAGTATTTGCAGATTTAATTTTTTCCAAAGTCAGATTTTTACAGTATACTTTGCATATTGTTAATACATCTTTCAAGTTTTGGTTTTTGGCAACTGTATGTTGTTTCATTGTTGCTGAATTTCCAGCTTCTACTTTAGGTTTTTCTTCTTCTTTTGGTTTTTGATTTTTTGGGGCTTCAGCCTTAATTTTTGGTTTTTCAGCAGCCTTCGTTTTAGGCTTTTCATCCCCACCTTTATCATCTTCAACAGTTGGTAAATTTGCAACAGTTGAGTCCATTTCTTTTTTATCTCCAGCTAATGTTCTTTCTTGCGGTTCGTTCCCAGTCAATAAAAAATAACCTATAACACCTAATAAAACGACAACAGTTCCAATCAATGCGATTCCTTTTGCGGAAAAAAGCACGCCACCCACACTTTTATTTGGTGCAGGCGCTGCAGAATATGTTTGTGTACTTGCACCATCAAACTTTTTAACGGGGTTAAAATCAACAAAAATCGATTTGGAATAAACACTTTCATCAATTGCAACAAGTGTTGCCGTAACGTTATCATTTCCACCAGCATCAAGTGCTGCGCGAATTAAGTCATCTCCTGCTTGTTGCAAATTATTTCCTTGCAACATCATTTCAATTCCTTTATCATTCACCATTCCATTCAACCCGTCTGAGCAAAGTAAGAATACATCTCCAGTTTTAACTTGAATAGGCATTTGACTTATTGTTCCTTCAACCACAGATGAAGTTCCAAGTGCTTTTAAAATTTGATTTTTATTTGGGTGGCTTTCTGCTTCATCATCTGAGATTACACCAGAATCCACTAACGTTTGAACAAATGAATGGTCCTTCGTTATGCGGTGTAATTTATTGTTCGATTTTAAATAAATACGACTATCGCCAACATGGCCAATGAAGCAATCATTTCCTGAAACGATAAGCACAACTGCAGTTGTGCCCATTCCTTTTAATTCTGGTTCACTCAATGCGTTGGCAAAGATCTGTTCATTTGCAAAAGACAATGCTCTATCAATTGCTTGAATAACATTACCATATTGCTCGCGCATAAAATATTCAGTGATACTTGCTACTGCAATAGAGGAAGCTTTTGCACCTCCAACGTGACCACCCATGCCGTCACACACAACAAATAAGTGCCCATTTGGAGTTAACGCATCTCCAAAATTATCCTCATTGGCACTTCTTACTTTACCAACATTTGTGATTGAATGATTTCTATATTTCATCGCTATAATTTAAATATGAAAGGTTAATGAGATATCTCCAACTTGAATATGATCTCCGTGTTTCAATTGAATTTCATTCGTTTTATTTCCATTAACGATAAGGCCGTTCGAACTACCTAAATCTTTTATGGTGTATGTGTAATCTCTAAACGTCAAAATGAAATGGTTGCGAGAAACTGTTGGATGATTTACTCTCCAATTATTTGAAGCATCACGTCCAACTGTAAATCGCGGTGAATCTATTTGACTTTGACCTGATTCATTCTCAAAACGGAATTCGAACCAAGGAAGATTTCCTCTTTCCAACATTTTTCTCAATTGTTGTTCGTCATCCACTTTTTGACTTTGTTCATTTTGATTGCGTAATTCAGAATCTCGCTTACGCGTTTCTTCCTCTTTGATTCGGTTTAGCTCCATTTCTTGGTTACTCAACTTCATCTCAGATTCTTGCTGATGTCTTTCCATTTCAGACATTTGCTCTTTTTGTTTTAACTCAAGTTCAATTTTCTTTAATTTATTTTTCTTGTTAAACTGAAAAAGAATAATTCCAATTCCTACAAAAAGTATAAAAAGAATGATTGAAAGAACCATATTTGATGCAATCCATTCGAATAAATTTTTACTAGGAGTTAATAGTGCAAAGCCTGATTGACCTTCTTTTGAATCAATTTTAACTGAATGCGTTTTCCCATCTTTTTCGAATGTTGATGTATAACTAAATGGATAAATAACACCTGCATATCGTTGATTGAAATCATTTAGAAATTGCAAAAGTTTATTTGATGCAGTCTCACTATTATTTTCGCTATCGCTATAATAAAGACCATATGTTTGCGCGCACAAATCCTTGATATCGTAATAGGTATTCTTCTTAAAATAAGAGATACTATAAATTGGAATGTTCAACCTTTTTGAACGTGGACCTGTCTCTTCTCCTTGAAAAACAGGTTGTAATGCTCGGTCATCCGCTAAAACAAAAATTGCAGATGGCATTTTAATATTCACTGTGCTATAAAGTTCAAGTGCTTCACTAATCGCAAGGTAAATATGTGATCTTTCCGAACAAACATTAGGTCTTTTATTGATTGTAATTGAGTCAATTTTATGAAACAAAGCATCCGCATTATCGGTAAAATTGATTGTACTCGGAAATAAAAGTTGCTCTTTTACTTTACAGCCAAATGATACAATCTCGATTTTGTCTCCTTTATGAATTGCCCCTTTTCTTATCGCTTCTTTTAAAACATTTTTATACCAATCCATCTCCTTTTTATTCGGAGTATTAAGAACCAGAAATAAAATACTTTTATTTTTAGCAATTGAATCTACCTTTGTATAACTCTGAAAATTTATTGCAATAGGTAAATCATTTTCATAAAAACTTACGGATTCCGTTTTTATTCCATCGGGATTCCGCGCCCATAATTTACCTTTAACAAGTGGAAATTCAGATAGATTTTGTTCTCTAACATCTAGACCTGTTTTTTGTGCAAATGAAACATTATTCCAACAGCATAGGATGAGGAGAAAAAGTATGATATTTTTCATGGGGATTACTATTTAAATTATTTAATAATTAATCACATGATTTAAATTTGAAAACAGTATCTCCAATGCGTAATTCATTTCCATCTTTCATCTGATACGCCTTTTCAACCTCAAGTTCTTCTCCATCTAAATAAGTACCATTGGCTGTCATTTTATCTTTGACATAAAATTTTCCTTGTCTAAATAATATATTAACATGTTCGCCAGAGATAGTGACATCTTTTGTTATTGTAATAGTATTACCTGGATTTCTGCCAATTGTATTACTTCCTTCATAAATACGATAATCGACTCCCATTGGATCCAATGTGTATGAAATAATCCAACCAACAATTCTTCTAGCAGATCGTGGAGCTGTTTCTATTTTTTTTCCAGAATCATCCACTTCTTCAGAATCTGTAACGCCACCAATAAAGGTGCGGCCCAAATCTTTTGGTGCAGCACTTGCACCGCTATTTCCTCCTCCAAAAACTTTTGTTTGCTCACCACTTAAGGAAGTATTACCAAAAACTTCTGTTTTCGCAGTATCAGAATTTCCTCCTGCACCAGGAATCATTGTTTTATCTAAATCCCCTCCAGCATTGCTATTTCCTGCAGGCTTACCTCCCGGACAATATGGGCAAGCGTTTAAATCTTCTTTGTAAAAATGACCGTTATTACATTTCTTAAAACCATTCATAACTATACTTTTTTGTTTTTATTTCTTATTTATTTACTTTTAAACATCGCACATACATGCCATAATTCACATTATCCGATGAGATATTTCGACTCAAAAAATTAATCTTATCTGAGAAACCACTAAACACAAAAAATGATACTGATTCTTTAACATCTTCATGGAAAAAATAAACTTTATTATCTGTATACCAATCATGCCCATCATTTAAACGAAATCCATCTGGATTGATATTCATATTAAATAAATCCAAGCCAGGATTTTCCCATGAGTCCTTTTGGTTACTTTTTAAGATAAGAGATGCAGAAGATTGAAGCGTACCAAAGGAAGAAATCAATGAGTCTACATCTTGTTTTGTTGGAATGAAAAGCCCTTCTGGAGCTAATTTGCCTGAGTTAAGAGCATGAATATTATATAATAACCCATTCTTTTCGAGCGAATCATTCTGGTGAATGCAATATGCCGGAATCTTATTATTGAAGCAATCGTCCCAATCTTCCTTTGATTGAGCTAACCTCAATTTTGTCCCATCGTTTAATGATGTAACATCAAGGTTTGTATTCATCCAATATTGATCACCAATTTTACTGTAACGATCTAATTCTTTGCGTGTCTTTAAATCGGATGAAAGATTATTAATTGTGTGTTTTTGAGAAGTGACCGTGTCCTGAAATAAACTTAATGAATCAGTTTTCTCGGTGATTTTTTTATCCAGATTGGTTATTTCATCAACCCATTTATCTCCTTTTTTTAATCCTAAAATAGTTTCTTTTGATCGTTGACCAAAAACAAAACAATTCATTCCAATACTAAAAAGTAGTAATAGCTTTTTCAGTGTCATTTTATTTAAATTATAAATGAATAAGTAAGTATTTAGGGTGGTAACGAATAAGCTCAAAAATTCAACTAAAATTTAAAATTCCTTTGTATTTAAACGAGGAATTTTGAATAATGGTCATTTTCAATTGTAAATATATAAATAATCTAATGATAGAATCAATCAAAAAGCTTAAAATCTGCTCTTTGTAATAAAATTATCTGGATTAAGTTATCTGGATTTTCATTTAAGAGACAAGTTATGTATTATTGTAAAATTCAAACCCCCTACTTTTTAATAAATACGGGGCTTTAGAACTGTCTCTAAAAACGTCTCAGAGTGGTTCTGAGTTTTCTCTTAATTACTATATATTTAGCGTTGTTTAATATAGTTTTACCTTTCACATCACTCCTGTTTCTTGAAGCCGCAAATGGAGAAAAAGTCTTCCTCAAAAACCTACATTTTTTGATTGAAATGACAATGAAAATTCTTGATGAAAAAATCGAAATGGACGATTTGAATGTTCATGATAAATTATTTTTATCTTCCTAATTAATAATTTACATTATATATTTTATATTTGCGAATACAAAATAAAATAACTACTATGAAAATGAGATATTTAATTATACTAATTGGACTTACCTTTAACTTTCAGGTTTTTTCTCAAACCGAATTCGTACCTGGGTTCTACCTTGTTAACAACAATGCGAAATACGCTCAACAACTTAAAATGGAGTTTGATTACATGCCTTATATGCCCGGTTCCGAAGAAGAAGTTGATTCGTATGGCGCACATATTGAATATACTGACGATGGACCAGTTGTAACCTCTCCAGATGGCTATTTATACACTGGAAATCAAATGTTTTCAAGTGGCAATGCCCGATTACAAGAAGGACAGGTTGTTATGGCATTTATGATAAATAGTAATAGAGTTTATTGTTTTGATTTAGAAGGTCATCCGATTGTTTTTAGTGGAATCAACGACTTAACAAAAGTTCCTAACACTGGTTCAATAGGTATGTATATTTCTGAATCCAATGAGGAATTAATGGATGGTCCTACGTTAAGTTTTGGATACTATTGGATTTTAAGCCAAAACACATCGAATGAAACCGTAAAAATTCAACTTCCAAAAACTACAGTTGATATTAGGGCCGAAAAGATTATATTTTGGAAAAAGCAAGTTGGAAAGTTCTATGATAACGCTTTCGAAACCAACGGTTCTGAAAATGAGGAAATCGAAATCACAACTGTGAAATAATCGAAAAATAGCCCTTTTTGTTTACTTACGGTCAACAAAAAGGGCTATTTATACGAAAAAATAATCCAACTGGAAATTACAGCAGAAACGAATCTTTGATGCATTTCTTTGGCAATTTGACCAAATTTCATACTGAGGCTAGTAATGATTGACATTAAGTTCTGAATATGCAGCTAGTTTGCAAAGTGTGATTGCTAAAAATGCGATTATTGAAGTTTTCATAGCTTTAATTTTTAAGGTTTTTAAATAAATGCGTGCATAATAAAAAAGTAACAAAATATTGTTTCACCTTGGCTGATTTAATAGATTGGCCTGATCCCTTTTGGAAAATTATACTGAGGGCTGCTCTGTATTCTCCATTCGGATATTAACCCAATAAAATCTTGTACCACTCCTCTTGTCTGCTCATAGGTATCAGAAGGTTCATTACTGTCTTCTTTTAAGTATAACTTTCTGTTTACTTCTAACATAATTGATTGAATATTTTTATTCTTCTGATAATATTTCATAGGGACAATTGAACCAGTGTAGGGTACATCAATTCCAATTGTATAGCCAGTATTTTTGAAAAAATTAAAACACGTTTCAATCAGCTTATCAGGGGTGTGAAACTTATCCGTTCCAATATTGAAATCTGGACGATTTGGACTTTTACACAAACTCCGATTTAAAGGAATATCAGGAAAAGAATGACAATCAAGGATCAAAGCATCACCAAAAAGATAGAGTTGTTCTTCAACTGCAATAGTTAATTTTTGATGATGCGGTTCATAATACTCTTTTATAATTCTTTCACGCAATTCGGTTGAAACAATCCTAAGTGGTTCACCGGAATCGGTTTTTTCATATAAAGCACCCATTCCGAATTGCGCCATGATTTCTTCTCCATCATCCGAGAATCGTTCCACATCACAAAAAATGCGTGAAAAATCGGTAATCACTCGATGTTGATTTTCCGCATGAAACAAATCATTGGTGTACCAATCAGTAAGAATCAGTATCTCGTTTTCAAGAATTTCTTCATTGACAATAAATCCATCCTTCAATGGGATTTTGATAGAAGAATGTGGGATATGAAGAATTATTTTTTTTGCATTATTTCTCATGTTGTTGCTGGTTAATCGATTATGTAATGTGGCGAATTCATAGCGAGCATCTTATAATTAGCGTCTATTAAACTTCCTCCTTCGGGTATTTCGTCTGAAAACTTGAATGTATCGTCTTCAAAGAAATGACAGACAAGAGGAGAAAGCACCAAGCACATTTTCAATGCCTTAGCATCAATAGTGTTGATTTGTTGATCAAACTGCCGAATCACATTAAATAAGTCATGGAAATTTTGTTTCTCATCATTTAGCGAATCTACACGCACGCGTAATCCTGGTTTTTGTGGATTTGATTCAGTATAAAAGTGGATTGGGAATTGCATGTAAACAGCTCCCTGTATACGAACGATTACATAGGGAAAGGTTCCATAACCCTGAGCACGTTTCTCAGCGCTCATGGGAAATATATCTTGGTTACTCATACTTTGATTTCTCATATTTCTGCAGTATAAATGATTATTTAAATTGCCTTCACCAAAACAAAACTTGCTATCTCAGTTGCATAAAATTCAAACTGATCTTGGTGAAAAATCAACACACTTTTTGCTTGTGTTAAAATGCCAAACGTTCCAGTCCCTGATTGATTGAAAAAGCTCACACCATTCAACTTATTGTTTTCATCAAAACCAGCCATTAAATAATTGTGAATTCCTGTTCCATCGATGGTGGTTTGTAAATGCTCGTGCTCAAACGAAAGCAACAACGCTCGACCAGTTTCTTCTAATAGTTGAAACAAATTAATTGAATGCGCTTGCGTTCTTTTAAAATAACATTCCACAGTTTCAGCTGCTTTTTCGCTTTTGAATTCGAGTTTTAAATGCGTTTCAGGTTGTAGGAAATCCTTTTTCAGAAATACCTTTTTACCAGAAATAAATGCCTCATATTCCTTGCTTAAATTCAGCCCTTTTCCATCGTTGGATATTGCCGCACAGTCTATTCCTCTTTCTTTAAATTCAGCGTTTAATGCTGTTAAAAAAACACCTCTCGAACTTGTCCAACCTGGATTTCCAAGTTCTTGATTATACCGCGTTATTATAGCGTGATCATTCATTTTTTGAAAGATGTTATTTGTTTCTATTTGATTGTTCATTTTTTGTTGTTTTAAGTTATTTATTCAATTTCCTAATCATCATCCTGATAAAATAATATGTTATTTTCAAGTATTAGGTCTTCATTTAACAAGTGGATGTATTTGTTCAAGAACTTTTGTTTTGAAACCTTTTCTTGTTATTATCACTTATCCATTTGAACTTAATTTATTAAGCTTACTCATTTTCACTTGTCACAATTACAATTTGAGAATCTTTTTCATCTATCTTTATTAGATAAATCGTTGCACTGAATCCATTTTCATTGTCGACAACCCAATACAAATCACCATCATCGTCTTTTTTACTATCTAAACGAGATAATTCCCATGGTTCCAAAATATTTAATAAGACAGAATCGACAATTTGGCTTTGATCATAATACATTAAATGATCTTTGTATTCTTTAGAGTTTCTTACAAACCATTGTCCGTAATAAGTTTGTTCTTTTCCGTTAAGGGTAATAACACCAAGCTGTGCGCTACTGTTTAATGCAATAAACAACAATGCGCTTAAAACTACTTTTTTCATGATTTCATTATTTAAAAGGTTAAACAATTCATCACTAAGAGAAATTCAAGGAGGATTTTACATTTGTTTTTAGGTCCCGGCCTCACATCTATT
>CANNKP010000001.1 GCA_947505255.1 Flavobacteriales bacterium | reverse complement strand
TCCTCAAATTTAACCACATTTATCATAAATTCAGCTTTTGTGATAATCACTTCTTCTCCTTGACGAATATTTTTTGAATTTCCATCTAAACTTATTAAATATTTCCGCTCTCGCCCTTCAATACTTAATTTGATTGGCATGTGATCCGGCACAACCATTGGTCGAACATTTAAATTATGTGGAGCAATTGGCGTTAATATGTGAACTTGACATCCAGGAGTGATAATTGGTCCGCCACAACTTAAATTATAAGCAGTAGAGCCAGTTGGAGTAGCTACAATTAATCCATCAGCCCAATATGAATTCAAATATTTATCCTCTAAAGAAGCATGAACAGTTATCATAGAAGCAGTATCCTTTTTATGAAAAGTGACTTCGTTCAACGCAAAATTATCATCTCCAAAAAGATTCTCTTGTGTATTGATTCTTAGTAGGGATCGTTTTTGAAATTCAAATTGTTTGTTTTTGACCAGGTCCATAGTAGATTGGATTTGATCTTTTGAAATATTGGATAAAAATCCTAGTCGCCCAGTATTAATACCAAGAATTGGAACTTGAGAATCTCTTATAAATCCGACAGATTTTATAAAAGTACCATCACCACCAATACTTACTGTTAAATCAATTCCGTTGTGAAAATCAGTATGTGATTCAAACTGATCAGTTGATGGTGATAAATCCATCTTAGAAACGAGTTGAACCTTTAGTTCTTTTTCAATTATTGGATTCCAGCCTAATGCTATTATTGTATCAATGACCTCTTTGTAATGAGCTATATTTAGTTTATTGACTTTTCGTCCGTAAATGGCTATATTCATATCAAAATTTCAAAAAGTTCATGAGTGCATCATACCGATATTGAATGTCATCATCTTCTTCACTTTTTTGGAAGGAAGCTTTAATTACATAATCATAACGTTCAAAAGTTCTTATAATACGGGACAAATCAATTAAATTAATCTTCAGTGTTACCTCTAATGTATTGGAATCCATTGAAGACATGATATATGAACTTAGAATTTTAGCATTATTACTTTCTACAATTTGCGCTATTTGTGCCATTGAATAATCAACGCTATTGACCTCTAATACTAAAATACCACCTGATTCTTTAATACTACCCGTATTTGCAACAACAGTCAACAAATGATAAACCGTCGTACAACCCAAATATTTTTCGTTTTCATCAAGAATAGGTAAAACACTTATTTTGTGCTCAGATATTTTAGATAATACTTCATATATATGTGCATTTGCAAAAACATAAGGTCTCGGTAAATGATCGAATAATTTGTCTAGATTCTCTACTAAATCCATTTTATCCAATACATCAGACTCAGATAAAAGTCCTACAAAGTTGCCGTTTTTTAAAACAGGTAAGTGTGAAACCTTGAATTCGTCCATCCAACGCAATGCTTTTTCTCCTGAATCTGAATGAGTCAGTGGAGGAATTTCATCTGTTATTAGTTCTATTGCTCTCATTGTTGTTGCCAAAGTAGTAAAATTGTTTCGAACTTTGTACTTTTGGGTTGTCAAAAATTGTACCGTATCATGACTAAATTAAGTGTCAATATTAATAAAATTGCTACAATTCGAAATGCTCGAGGTGGAGATGTTCCAAATGTAGTTCAGGTAGCGATTGATTGTGAGCGATTTGGGGCTGATGGCATTACAATTCATCCTCGACCTGACGAACGTCATATAACAACGAAAGACGTTTATGACTTAAAAAAGGTTGTGACAACGGAATTTAATATTGAAGGTTATCCTGATGCACGTTTCATGGATTTAATAGCAGATGTTTTTCCAGAACAAGCGACTTTAGTTCCTGACCCGCCACATGTATTGACTTCAAACGCAGGTTGGGACACAAAAAAACAGTTTGATTTATTATCTGATTTAATTCAACAGTTAAAAGTTTTAGGCGTAAGAAGTTCAGTTTTTGTTGACACATCACTTGTAAACATTGAATATGCCGCAAAAATTGGTGTTGATCGAATTGAATTATATACGGGTCCTTTTGCTGAAAACTTTCCGAAAAATCCTGAAAAATCAATTGAAGAATACATTAAAGCTGCCAATCTGGCGCATGAGTTGGGTATTGAAGTAAATGCGGGACATGATTTAAGTTTAGATAATCTAAAGTTTTTCAAGGATTCCATTCCTTTTTTAGCAGAAGTTTCTATTGGTCACGCGTTGATTTCAGATGCTTTATATTTTGGGTTAGAAAATACAATTCAGCGTTATAAAATGCTTTTGGTTTAATAGTTTATTTACTACGTATTTTGGAAAAGTGATGAGTGCAAAGTGGTGAGTTTATAACTGATTGTTTAAAGCTGGAGTCAAATGAATATTGCGATGTATTGAGTTTGTCGAAATAAGGGATAGTCGACAAACGGACATCGAGCGATAGTCGAGATGGGAATTTTTATTTCACCAAATGAACCGTGTTTTGCGGATACGGAATAGTTATTTTATATTCTCTAAAAAGTCTATCTATTTCAAATCGAATATCAGATTTATAATTGTTAATGTCCCAATTTTGATCTGCCCAAAAGATTAATTCGAGTTCCAAGCCATTATTTCCGAAATGAGATAATCTCACATCAACTGGATGAGATTTTCTAACTTTCGGGTGTCCCAAAGCAGCTTGTTTTAATAAGCGTGTTACAAGTTCGGTATCCGCATTGTAATCGATAGTCAAAACAATTCTAAAACGAGATAATTCTGAACCATGACTCCAGTTTTCTACAAATTCTTGGGTTAATTTGGAATTTGGCATGATTAGTACATTTCCTTCTCTCGTTTCTATTTGAGTTGTTCGCACATTGATTTTTAATATCTTAGCGACTATAGATTCAGATTTTCCTCCATTAGATATTTCAACAATATCACCGACACGAATATTGCCCTCAACAAGCAAAACGACACCAGAAAACATGTCTTTGAAAACATCTTGTAATCCAAGCCCCAATCCAACAAAAAGTCCAAGTGAACCTGTCATTAGCAACGAGAGGTCAATATCGAGGGCTTTTAAACTCGTGATAATAGCAAAAATATAGATGACATATTTTGCAATTTGAACATAGATGTATTCCGTTCCTGGGTTAATAGAAGTTTTTGCTCTGAATTTTTTACTGATATAGAGTTTAACAAAATTCAAGAGCATTTTTGCCCCAAAGAAGATAGATATTAGGACTAGAATATGATAAAAACTCAATGTGAATTTTTGAGATTTGATTAAATTGAAATTAAGAAAATCTGAGAATGATACATCTTCATTATTAATATTAAAACTTAAAATCGCAATATATGCTGCGAGAAGATAGACGCTTTGACTCAATAATTTCAACCAAGTTACCATTCGACCTTCTACCCGAATATTGGCACTTTTCAAATAGCGTTTCAGCATTTTATGAATCACTTTTCTTAGCAACATGGCAATGAAAAAGATGACACTCAGAAAAATGATGTTCCAAAAACAAACTTTGTACGGACCTAAATGAAATAGAGTATAGCTTAGCATTTTATCTTAATATTGTTCGACCTAACTTCTCCGAAAAGATTATTTTAATTTTTTCATAAACCATTTGTTCAGCTAATAGATCCATTAAAAGTTCATCTGTCATGGTGTCCGATTTGCCCATTTTTATTCTAATGTCATTAATATATTGTTCAACTTTGGAGAGCTTGAAACTATAAATGGCATTCATCACAGTTTCCGACATTCTGTCACCTTCGGATCGCGTAATAATATTGTAATTACTAAGCCATTTGGCACTCAATTCATGTTCATTTGATTCAATATCACTTACAAATTTTACAATTTCTTGGTCTTCTAATCTTTTTAAAAAGTTGATAGAAAGAAATTCATTTTTGGATAATCCATCTAGAAACAAACTATGTATTTTATTGTAAACAGGATGTGAAAAGACCATTTCATCAGTGATTAACTCATGACAAATAAATTCAATAACATTGGTTTCAGATAAATTTGTTTGATTGTTTTCATCAATTTGATCAAACTGCATTGTTCGTGTTCCATATTTCACCATTATCCGAATCAACTGTTCTTCATTATAATAAGAGACATCTTGTTGAACTTGTGGCTCTGGATATTGATTTTGCTGTTGATCAGGAGAATTAGAAATATCTTGAAAATCAGCTTCTGGAGCCTGTTTCACAACAACATTTTTCCTCAGCTTTATTAATTCGTTCGATATAACTTGTTCATTAATTTCAAATTGCTGAGAAATTTGTTGCATGTATACCGTTCGGGTAATCTGATCAGGAATTAATGAAACTGAATGCACGATTTCTCTTATCAATTCAGCTCTTTTGATAGGGTCATTTTCACTATCTTTTAATAAAATTGAAGCTTTGAAAGAAATAAAATCTTGCGTGCTTTCTTTGATATAATTTTCAAGTTCAACAGTACTTGATTTTTTAGAAAATGAATCTGGATCTTCGCCTTCAGGAAATAAGACCACTTTCACATTCATTCCTTCTTCAAGAATTAAATCAATTCCTCGGAAAGATGCTTTTATTCCAGCTGGATCGCCATCATATAGAATAGTAATATTCTGTGTATATCGACGAATAAGTTTTATTTGATCCTTAGTAAGAGAAGTACCGGAAGAGGAAACAACATTTTGAATTCCAGCTTGATACATACTAATAACGTCGGTATAACCCTCACATAAAAAGCAATTATCATATTTGATAATATCACCTTTTGAATAATGTAATCCATAAAGAATTTCACTTTTATTGTAAATGATGCTTTCGGGTGAATTGAAATACTTTGCAATTTTTTTATCAGTGAAAAGTGTTCTTCCCCCAAAACCTAATACGCGTCCTGAGACACTGTGAATAGGAAACATTACTCTTCCTCTAAAAAAATCAAATTGTCTGTCATCTTTCGACTTTACGAGACCAACCTTTTCTAAATAGTCTAATTTATATCCTTTTGCAATGGAAGCCTTTGTAAAATCTGTTCCAGTATTCAAACAATAACCCAATTGAAACTTCTCAATGATATCTTTTCGAAATCCGCGCTCTTCAAAGTAGGAGAGTGCTATTGCCGTTCCTTCTTCAGAATTATGCAGGTTCTGCTTGAAATGATCTCTTGCGAAATCATTGATGATATATAAACTTTCTCGTTCACTTATTGCTGCAAGCTGCTCTGCCGTTGCTGGCTCATCTGCAGGAATTGGGACGCCATATTTATCAGCCAACCAACGTAATGCTTCGGGATAAGAAAAGTGTTCTTTTTCCATTAGAAAACTTACGACAGTTCCCCCTTTTCCAGTTGAGAAGCATTTAAAAATTTGTTTTGCAGGAGAGACAACAAATGAAGCTGTTTTTTCATCTGTGAAAGGACTCAATCCTTTTAAATTTGAACCAGCACGTTTTAAACTTACGAATTCACCAATTACTTCCTCAATACGAGAAGCTTGCATGATATCGTCAATAATATGTGGTGGAATTTTTGACATTATTCTACTGGATGACCGTAATCCTTTTCAGATAATAATTTCCCTTTTTCATCATAAGTTGTCCAAACGCCAACAATTGCATCTTTGTGGTATTCTCCTCTATAGTGCAAGACGCCATTTGGGTATTTAACAACTGTAAATCCTTCACGTAAACCGTGTTCATAAATTGTCACAGATAATTCAGAACCGTTTATGCTGTAATATGTCCAAAGTCCATTTCTAAGTTGTTTCTCGTCTTGCGCTCCCTTGTATTTTACTTGTTGTTTGCCAGGGTACCATTCCGTGTAAACCCCATCTTTTATTTCAACTAATACTTCTTGTTTTTCTGGAACTTTAGTTTCTTGTGCATCTTCACTTGAACAAGAAACAAGAATGATGGTTATGATAAAAAGGATAAATTGTTTCATAATGTAAATTTATTTTTCTCTAAAAGTTGTATATTCAACTAGACCGATAATTGACCGTTTTGCTTCTGAATCAGGGATCTCTGTCAATAATGCAAGTGCTTGAGTTTTCAATTCCATCATTTTAGCATGTGCATATTCAATCCCACCATGGGCTATTACTAATTCAATCGCACGATTCACGTATGTTGGATCTTCATTTTTATTTTTAATAATATTGATTAATTCTCGTTTCACCTCAATTGAAGCAGTATTTAAAGTATAAATCAAAGGCAAAGTCATTTTTCTTTCACGAATGTCTATTCCTGTAGGTTTTCCAATATTTTCTGGTGTTCCATAGTCAAAAATATCATCTTTTATTTGAAAAGCCAAACCAACTAATTCTCCAAATTGACGCATTATAGGTGCCATATCTTCCCGGTCAACAGCTACAGCGCCACCTTCGCAACATGTTGCAATTAATGAAGCTGTTTTTTGACGGATTACTTCAAAATAGATTTCTTCCGTAATATCTAATTTTCGTGCTTTTTCAATTTGTAATAATTCACCTTCACTCATTTCTCGAACTGCTCGTGCAACAATTTCAAGTAAACGCAGATTATTTTTTTCGATTGATAACAACAACACTTTTGAAAGCATGAAGTCACCAACTAATACGGCAATTTTATTTTTCCATAATGCATTGACAGAAAAGAAACCACGTCTTTCGTTGGCATCGTCAACAACGTCATCGTGCACCAAAGTTGCTGTATGCAACAATTCAACTAATGATGCCGCATCGTATACTCTGTCGTTCATTGTTCCTAACATTTTTGCTGTTAAAAAAATGAACATCGGACGCATTTGCTTCCCTTTTCTGCGGATGATGTAATGGGTGATTTTGTCAAGTAATGGAACTGTAGATTTCATACTTTGACGAAAGCGAATTTCGAATTCAGTCATTTCTGATTCAATTGGCTTCATCATTTCCTTTACTGTCAACATGACACAAATATAAGTGTTACATTGTGTTTTTTATGCTAAAAAGTGGTCTTGTTTATATCTTTTTCAATGAAAAAATAGATGTAAATCTAATTGAGTTATTTCAGTGCTCTCTCTTCTTTCAGTATAGCTTTGTTTTTGTTGGCCAATTGACCGCATGCTGCATCAATATCTTTACCTCGACTTCGGCGCACATTAACAACCAAATTTTTAGATTCTAGATAGTCAGCGAAATCATCTACTTTGTTTTTATCCGCTTGTTGAAATTCACTATCATCAATTGGATTGTATTCAATAATATTGATTTTACATGGAACACATTTGGCAAATTCAGCTAATTCTTGTGCGTCTTCTTTCGTGTCATTGAAATCTTTGAAAATAATATATTCAAACGTTACTCTAGATCCTGTCTTTTCATGAAAATACCTCAAAGAGTCAGCTAATTCCTCAAGATTATTGGAATCATTAATTTCCATGATGTGACTGCGTTTTTTATCATTAGCAGCATGTAATGAAATAGCTAAGTTGAATTTCACTTCATCATCACCTAATTTTCGGATCATTTTAGCAATTCCTGCAGTTGATACTGTTATGCGTTTTGGAGACATTCCTAATCCTTCCTCTGATGTCAATAATTCAACTGAACGAAGAACATTTTTATAATTTAAAAGCGGCTCGCCCATTCCCATATATACGATATTGGATAGGGGAGTATTGTACCTGTTTTCAGCTTGTTCTCTCAAATAAACAACTTGGTCAACAATTTCACCAGCTGTTAAATTCCGCATTAATTTCAACCTTCCTGTAGCGCAAAAGGTGCATGACAAACTGCAACCAACTTGTGATGATATGCATGCTGTTGTTCTTGAAGATGTTGGGATTAAAACGCCTTCAACAACTTTACCTTCACCAATAGAAAAAGCGCATTTGATAGTTTTATCTGAACTTATTTGTTGGTCATCAAGCGTGATGTGATCAATAAAAAAATGTTCATCTAATTTAAGACGAAGGTCTTTGCTCAGGTTAGACATTTCTTCAAACGTAGCAGCGTTTTTTTGCCATAGCCATTCATAAACCTGCTTGGAACGAAAGGTTTTTTCGTCCAATTTTTCTAAAGCTTTTTTTAGCTCTTCGAAGGATAGGTTTCTAATATTTTCTTTGCTGTCTGCCATTTACTGCTGCAAAGGTAAGGAATTGATTCGTGAATCGTGTAAAAGTTTAAAGTTGAGAACGGATAGTTTAAAAAAACAGATTGTCAATTGATACATTTAATTTTATAATTTGGTCAAAAAAATATTCAAGTTTGATATGAAGAGTTGTGTTAAATGTCAAAAAGAAATAGGTACTCAGGATGCATATTGTCAATATTGTGCTTCGCACTAATTGAGAGATGAATTGATGGGCCGTTTAGACAGGGTTGAAATCAGTATAAATAACACGTTTAAAAAAGAAAACACTTGTTTATGCTGTCACAGTGCTATGGGCTGCAATTAGTTATGAAGTGGGGAGCGCTTTTGCAGTTGCTTTTTCCTCCTTTTTTCTCATTCCATCGGTTGTTTTCGTCTTTCTGTTTTGGTCAAAAGATATTAAAAACAAATTGTCATAGCTTTCTTTTAAACGTTTGTTTCTCCATTTTCATCAGTTGTAAGTATTTCGCTCAGATGATCAAAAAAAGGACGCACTGATTTAAATACATTGTTTACGCTTATTAAAAATCCGGGCGATATTACTTCTTGATCGGTAAAATCATGCCGCAAAATGAATTGTTTGTATCGAATTAATTCGATTGCCTCATGGTCTTTGTTGAAACCTCTGGGTGCGGTAAGAACTTTATTGCCAGTTAAATTCCCGAAATTTTCTTCTATATTTTTAGAATTCAATATGGTATTCCATTCCTTAAAATTGTATTCAATATCTTGTCTAATTCGTTTTAAATCTTCGGCATTTGGATTAAAAAAACCACAGGCTAAATAATTATTTCCTGGAGAAATATTCAAATAATACCCGCCTCTTTTGAATTTTGTTGCTCGACGAAATCCAGCTGCGAATCTTGTTTTATATGGTGCTTTATCCTTACTAAAACGCGTGTCGCTATATATTCTATACAAACATTTCTTTGCGGAATCATTTTCTAACTGATCGTGCTTGTTCATTTCAATTAAAAGCTGTCCAACAAAACTGCACATGTTGTCATACCCATAGAGATATTCATCTTTATGACTGTTAAACCAATCGCGGTCGTTGTTTTTGGATAATTCCTGAAGATATGAAAGAGTTGTCGGTTTAATTGTTTCAAATTCCATTTGGAGATTTTTATTTCAAAAATAATTTAAAGTCCTTCAATAAAAATTTTTTTCAATATGCTGGAATTAAAAAATAATCAGCTACGAACCAAACAGCAATAAGAATTATTGCACCTAGCAAATAATTTGATGTAGTTTTGAATCAATACAATTTAACTGCCTTTGCCAATCATTTCGAAAAGTAATTCTTTGTGCCGCATCTATAGTTCGGTATGAATAAGATTTCTGGATAAATAAATAATCTTAATTTTCTATCATTCAACGACCTGAATAAACCCTTGTTTTTGAAGTGGTTTTCCGCCTTCGATCGTGGCATCTATTATATAGAAATATGTACCTTCTTTCACATAACTTCCACCTTTATTTGTACCATTCCATGAGCAATTCGCTTTGGCATCATTGCATTCATAAACCACTTCACCCCATCTGTTTGTTATGACCAAATTAAAGGAATTTAGGCCTTCAGCTTGAACGTACCACAATGGATTCTGTGAACCTGCTGCAAGAGAAATTACATTTGGAACTTCTATATCACATAATTTAGTTTGAATAATAACTGAATCCAGGCTCGTTTCACAAAGGTTGGAAAGTGTTACATTATAAGTGCCTGCAGAAGATACTTGAATACTTGGTCCTTGTGTGCCATTTTCCCATGCAAAACTAGTTGTGTTTATATTTTGATCTGTAGCCGTAACTGTATAAACTTCGCCAATGCAAATTACAGTGTCTATTAATATAGTTGAAGGAATTTCCATCACTGCACCAGGGTTAATAGTCAATACACTTGTATATTGACATGCATTATTGTCTTCTATACAAATGTTATAATTTCCAACACAAAGATCTGTGAAATTTCCAGTTGTAAGTGAAGTTACACAACCATCAATACTATAGCTAAATGGCGAGTCACCAGTTGCATTCAATGAAATCGTTCCTTGACAATCACCTAGACAAATTTCATCTGTAGCTGCTTGGCTTGACACTATCTCTGCACCCTCAATTAATGTACTTGTCAATGAATCCAAACATAAATTCGCATCCTGAACAGTTAGCGTATAATCACCTGCTGGAAGTGAATTAAAAATTCCTGAGGAGCCAAATGCTGAACCATTAATTGAATATTGATACGGATATGTCCCGGCTCCAATAACGAGTATTTGTCCAAGTTCTCCATAGCAAAATGTAGAAGTAGCAGATACCAATGAAATAGTAAGTTCTGGGTAAGCAATAATAGTAGCAACCAATGTATCAATAGAACCAGTTGCCCCATATGCATAAACGGTATAGGATCCAGGGCATAAATTAGAAACAGATTGAGTTGTTACATTGCCAGCTGCAGCATCCCATTGATAGGTGTATGGAGCATCGGGTCCGTCCACTACTGCTGCAATTCCATCACATGAATTAAAACAAGTTGACCCAACAGTAATCGTAGATCCAGGATCCAAAATAGGAGTGTTGTCAAGAATAATTACACCATGTGGGTCCGGATCTGCCGCACCATCACTTAAAGGTTCAAAAATAATTCCAATTACTCCAACACCAGCTGGAATTGCATAACTAGCAAAGTCTAACTCCTGAGAAGGACGCTCATAATCATAAGGACCAGGAAAAAAACTACAAGCTTGAAGTGACCCAGAAGCATTGTTTGTTACAATAGTTAAAGCGTATGTAGAAAAGGCTGTGGTTGTTCCATCGGATAAACGTAAAGCCACACTCCATGTTTCGGTATAGGTATGTAAAGAAACCAAAAGCACTTCACTACCCGGTCCATCTGTATATGTTGCGCCTGAGTTCCAAGTGCCTGAAAAAGACCATCCTAAAGGTATTTCGGCTGTTCCATTAATGAAATCTGCATCGCCTAATGCCGCATTGATTGCAGGAATATCTGTACAAGCAGCACCAGAATTAGGATTTGTATAAGCTGTAGCATAGTCAATTCCATTATATGTTCCAATAGGAATTTGAGCATTTATCCTTGTATTATAAACTTGAAGAATTAAGGATAACAGAAGTATAAAAATATTTTTTGACATCAGCGTTTGATCTTAATGTAAATTATGAATGTTCTTTCGTTATTAATCAACTGAAGATAAACTTAATCAATTTTCATTAATTAATCTTGACATATCATTAAATTTTATAGAAAGTTTAATTGCTTCCTACCAAATGATTAGATCTTTATTAAAAATTATCACGGCCTAACATAACGCCTCATCTTCTTTATTGGCTGATTTAAATAATATTATTCTTTACTTTTCATTATTTGAGTGTATGCGCCATCCCAAAGTTCGATGCGTTTTTTTAGTGATTCAATAGTTGCTTTTTCAGCTTCATCCCAAAATTGGTCGTTGGTACCGCATAAGTTTGATGTCATTTGCAATGCCAAATGACTGTGATGGTCGCCATCAACCTCAATATGTCTTTCAAGATAATATTTGAAAATTGAAATGTCCTCTGGAAAGTTTTTATGAATATCATTAACTAATGAAATGAACATTCCTGGTATTAGATCTTCACGACCAAAAGTGAAAATTGCTGCTTGTAAATACGCTTTTTTACTGTCGATAATTTTGAACGTATAATCTACAAATTTTCTTGCTTCTTCGGGTGTATTTGAAGTTGTATATGCTGCTTTAAAGTCTCCTGTATTCTTTAATACTTCAATGAAATTTTCAATTTGAAGAGTATCTGCTCCGCATTGTTTCATTGCGTCAAGGTATAATTCGAAATGACTTTTTCGAATACCATTTAAGTCAACATCTGATTCTTCACCAACAACAATTTCGTTTATTAGATGTCTCGTCTCGGCTGAACCTATAGGGAACCATGGAACGCTTGTACACGTCAAATTGTTTTGTAAGGATTTTAGTAAAGACATAAAATCCCAAACAGCATAAATATGATATTGCATAAAGATTTTTAAGTCCTCAATGTCTTTAATTGCTGCATAAACTTTGTGATTAATTATCCCCTGACGTAAAGGTTCAATTGTCTTTTTTATCGTATCTATTTGTATTGTCATTTTGTAGTTTTATAATTTCATAACATACAAAAGTCGTCAATGTTTAGCTCTAAAGAAGCTTTTTGATTAAATGATTTGACAATCGGTTATTAACGTTTTTGAAACGACCTTTAATTATCGAAATAAGTTTTTTTAATAATTGTTTTCGAAATGAAGATTCGTTATTTCCGTTTCTGTTTTCGCTCAGTTTGAATTATACAATTAAGAATCAAAAATGTATTTTCTTTTTTCTAAAATTGAATTTTGTAAACAACATTTGGGAAAAAACCTAATTGATAAGTTGTACTTATTGTTTTCGATTTGCTGTCGTAGCTTTGAGAAAATACATTTTTATGATTCGTTACATTTTGTAAGTCTAAGGAAAGAGTTTGTGCTATTTTTCTTTTTGCACTGTTTAATGTAAAACCTGCTTTCAAATCTAATCGGTAGTAATTAGCGTAAAAGCTTGAATAGATGTCTGATGAGAACACCTCGTGTCCAACAATATTAGACGTAACTAAATCAGTTTTAGTGTAGGCTCTTCCTCCTGCATTGGTGAATTTAACATCCAAGGAAAAGCGATTTCTTTTTTCTTGACCAATTCTCCATTCTTTACCAGCTAATATATTGAACACATATTTCCCATTAAAGGCAGTGTTGCGTTCAATCTCATCACTGCCTTGATAGGTTGAATTGTATATGGAAGCTGTAAATAAGCCATAGTATCCTTTATTGAAGAACTTTTCAACTGTGAGTTCAACACCGTAATTGGTTCCTATCCCATTGTTTATTAAACTGTCAGTTAGTTCCGTTTTAAAAGTTGCACCTGTATTTAACATGGAATAACTACTTGAATATGAATTAACCGGAACATTATAAAGGGATTGATAATAAACTTCCGTTTTAATTCTCCAATCATTGAACGGTTGAATGTTATAGCCTAACACAAAATGGCTACTTTTAGTGAAATCAAGGTTCTTATTATTATAAACGATATTACCATCAGTATCTAAACTTTGTAAGAAATAGACATTTATTGGTTGCATTTGTGAGTGCAAGCCATAGCCAAAATTAAGGCTGCTTTTATTGTTTAAATTATAAATTAATCCTAATCGAGGTTCAATTGAAGTCGAATTATTTAGAAAAAATAGTTGAGAATGGATTCCTGCGTTCACTATTAATTTATTTGTTAACGCGTATTTTAAATGAACATACGCTTGAGCCAAATTCGTGCTGCTATTGTAATCCCAAATTTGCTTTTCTGGAGCAAAAATATTGTCTTTTGTTTTATAATAAAGATTTAAACCAATGATTTCATCTTGAATTCCAGCTTTAAAGAAAAGTCGGGAATTAATTTTTATATTATAACTACTACTTAAAAAATAGGTTGTTTTTGCTACATTACTCACTTCACGAATAAAACTGCTGTCCGTCATGTGGTCAATGTCATATGATGTTTGATCTGTGCTCGAATAATTTACTCCAAAAGTGGAAGAAATGAACGATTTTGTATTGATTTGCTTAAAATGACTCAATCCTCCCATTCCAATTTTACTAGCAAAATCAACTTTATTACCATTTCCATAAAGGCTGTTTTGAGGACCACCACCAATTTCTATTGTGCTAGAAGCTAAAATTCCAAACAGTGAGAACCTTCCCAATTTTGTGTTTCCACTATTAAATTTAAAGGAAAGATCTTGATAGGACGGCGTAGCTGTTGTTCCAATATTTACACCTACAGCCTGAGCAATTCCAGCTAACGAATAGCGATAACCAATTAAATAAGAGGCATCACTTTTTTTACTAAAAGGACCTTCTGTGGTTAATTCCAGTCCAGTAATTACTCCAGCTTGAACTGTTGTTTCGCGCTTTTTATTATTACCATTTCTAAAGCCGAGGTCAAATACGCCAGCTGTAGCATTGCCATATTCTGAAGGAAAAGCTGAAGTTAAAAAGTCAGAATTCTTTAATAAATTAGTATTTAATGCACTTACTGCACCTCCTGTTGTTCCAACTGAAGCAAAGTGATTTGGGTTTGTAACATTCATCCCATCGATTCGCCATAAGACACCAATTGGAGAATTTCCGCGGATAACAATATCATTTCGACTATCATCTGGCGCACTCACACCGGCGAAATTTGCGGCTAAACGAGCAGGGTCACTTCTTCCTCCAGCATAGCGATTCACTTCTTCCATTGAAAACGTTCGAGCGCTTACACTTGCCAATTTATTGATTGTGCCTCCCTTATTTGTTGCTTTGATCGTAACTTCGTTGAGTTGTTGAAAATCTTCTTCTAATGCAATGTCAAGGATCACTTCCTTACCAGATGTCACGACAATATTTGGAATAATTAGTGTTTTATATCCAATATAACTTACTTTAAGGTCATATCTATTCGGTGGAATATTTACAAAGGTAAAATTGCCGATTGAATCTGAAATTGTTCCGGTTTCAAATGAAATAAGTTGAACAGAGGCGCCAAATAAAGGTGTTTGAGATAGTTTGTCTGTAATATTACCTCGAATCGTTTGAGTGTTGTTTTGAGCAATTGAAAGTGATGGAATAATTAGAAATAAAAGAAAAGTACGCAACATAATAAAATTAAAATATGCTGAGCTTAATTGCTCAATATCAAATTAAGATGATAAAACTTTAATTTTCTTGCGGTATTTTTTTGAAATTTTATTTATCCAATAGCAGTCTATGCGCTTATTTTATTTTTTTACAAACCAAACTATACTATTTAAATGCTAGTATAGTTTGGCTTTTAAAAACTTTGTGCTGGTAAATTGCTGCATTATCGGATAAAGAAAATTTACAATCGTCCCAGCGTTTAAAATTGTTGTATTAAGCTAAAATATTCAACACTTTTTTTAATTTTATAAAAAGGTAGTGTCTTCATTAATTCTTTGACTTCTTGTTCCTCAAGGTCTTTAAAAATTAAAACTGCGCCATTTCGACCTTGTCTTAAAAACAAATGTTCTAAAATTCCTTCCCCTTTCCATTTCGCAACAATTTCTTGCTCATGTTTTAATATTTCTTGAAAATTATCAGGAATATTCGCCATGTCTAATGTTAAAATTGCTTGAATTCTATTCATACTATTTAGATTTTTAATTATTTAAAAAAGGATAATCAATATAGCCTTGATCTTGTCCGCCATACATTGTTGCTCTATCTGGTTCGTTTAATTCAGCATTCAATTCAAACCGTTTTGGTAAATCTGGATTCGCTAAAAATAAGGCTCCGAAAGAAATTAATTTTGCAATTCCTTTTTAAAGTTCAGCTTCTCCTGTTTCTCTATTATAGCCGCAATTAGCAATAATAGGATGATGACATAATTTACCAAAAGTTTCTACAGAATCTAATGGATATTGCGGAAATTTATCAACTGGAAATGGCGCATTCATAATATGAATATACGACAAAGGCAATTTATTGAGCTCCTCAATGAGCAATGTAAACTGTTCTTTTGGATTTGTATGAACGATGTTGTTGTAAGTGCTTGTTGGAGATAAACGGATTGCTACTTTGTCGTTACCAATTGCATTAACCATTTCTTGCATTATTTCTAAAACAAAACGATTACGATTTTCGTTGGTTCCTCCATATTCGTCAGTTCGTTGATTCGCACTTTCCGCTAAAAATTGATTAGGTAAATATCCAAAAGCAGCATGTAATTCTACACCATCAAAACCTGCTTCGATAGCATGTATAGCAGCATCTTTGTAGTCTTTAATTATTTGTTCAATTTCTTCTAGTGTCAAAGCTTTAGGTGTTTCATAATCCTTCGGTCCTTCCATCGTGAAATGTTGCTGCCCTTCAATAGCTATTGCGGAAGGAGCAACAGGTGTTTCTCCATTTTTCACAAGTGAATGTCCAACTCGTCCAGTATGCCAAAGTTGAGCATATATAGTACCACCATTTTCGTGGACAGCTTGTGTTACCTTTTTCCAAGCATTAATTTGTTCTGTAGTATAAATTCATGGAGTTAGCGGACTTCCAGTGGCTTGTTTACTAATATTTATTGCTTCGCTAATTATTAATCCTGCACTTGCTCTTTGGGTATAGTATAACGCTGTTGAGTCACTAATAACACCATTTATGTTGGCACGAGAACGAGTCATTGGTGCCATAACCATACTATTTTTAAGTGTTTTATTCCCTACTTTTATTGATTCTAGTAATTTCATTTTTTTATTTTAAAGATAAGATTCTTGATTTTAATTCTGGGAAACGATAAATAGCTACTATCCAAAGAAATCCTTGCACTATACATGGTGCAACAATTGACTGCCCATGTTCTAAGTGAGTGGCAATCGCACCTCCCAAATAAGAAGCTAAAAGTAAAGTTCCTAAAACCCCTGTTTTCGGGAAAATAAACAGAAATATACTGATTATTTCTACTACTCCTAAAATGATGTATGTTTTAGCATTTAATCCAAATCCTTCAGCTATTTTCAAGGCTTCTGCGTTGGCAGTAAATTTACCAATTGCACTTCCAATAAATACGAATGATACTAAACCTGTAAGTACCCAGTAGGTGATTTTTTTTGTTTTTTCTGACATTGTTTTTAATTTTAGTTGCAAACGTACATTCATTACTTTACTTTTGCAAGTAGTTACACGAATGTAAAGTAGTGATCTAGTGTAAAGCAATCAGTGAAATCAATAGATTATGGTGAAAGAAAAATTAATTATTTCTGAAAAAACATGTTCATTAAAAGAAGTGTTGGATATTATTGGAGGAAAATGGGCAATGCCGATAATATATATATTGTCTAAAGGAAAAATGCGTTTTAAAGAATTGGAAAGAAGTATTGAAGGTATTAATACCAGAATGCTGGTCAAGGAATTGAAAAATATGGAAGCCAATGGAATATTAATAAGAGAAGTTTTTGCAACTGTTCCGCCAACTGTGGAATATACTTTGACTTATAAAGGTGAGCAATTATTACCAAGTATTAAATCATTACATAATTGGGGACAAGAATTTTCCGTCTGATTTTTTAGGTACGGTTTCGTTGTGTTTAACGCTAACTGTTTCGCTGTTAGAAGAAGCCGATTTTTAAAGTTAGTATTATTCGCAATCTAAGATCGTTTATCGTTCCCAAAATTTCGGCTCTTTTGCCAGACGTGTGTTAGAGGTATTCATCTAAGCAATATGTTTTGGCATTTTATAATATTCTACATAATGTCACAATTCATAGTCACCTTTTTGGATTGAAATACAATTTTCGTGTAGTTGGTAATATCAGTAGAAAAAGAGTCAGTAAATAGACTACGAAAGGAATATTTAAAAACACTTTATTTATTGAACTCATTGGTTTTCGAAATGATCCCATAAAATCAACAATTAAATAACCACTCCAACGGAGATGTGTGTATTTGTATACTAAACAGAATATTGCTAAACCTCCTAACATGAAGAATGTGTATTTATTTCGGATGGTTAGAAATAAAATATATAAAGCCAAAATTAGCATCGAGCCTCTGCTTATTGGTTCATCTGTTTTTAGCCAATAAATAATTTTCGCAATGAATATTAATGCCAAACAAATTGCTAAAAAGTATAATATTTTGGATGTTGTTTTCAAATTTAACTTCCGGGTTTTGTTTATTGTGGTTATTACCGCTAACGGTTTCTCGCCTAGCGAAGAAGCCGATTTTTAAAGTTAATATTATTTGCGCTCAATAATCGTTTTATCGTTACTGAATTTACAGAACAAGGAACACTATCTTAAACCATCAACTATCCCTCAAATCCCCCGAACATCCTTTTCCTCAATTAAAACCTTCTGTCCGTCTTGCAACATTACTTCTCTTTTGGTTTTGGTCAACGTAAGTAATTCAACTTTTGTTCCTTCCTTAAGCTCTAAATCCGCTTTTTCCCCTAAGTCATTCATGTAAGTTGGAATCGACTTCTGTGTTACAATTGCAAAACGTTCTGCTGTTAAATAGGTACTTGATGTATTTGTTGCAACCAAGAAAGCAAGTAAAAAAACAGTTTCTCCAAAGAGCAGCATGAAATGAAATCGCTTCCAAGAATTGTTTTTCATTTTAAATAAAAGAAAAATAGAAATTCCCATAAAGATGCTGATGACTATGGAAAGAATTGCCCAAGTTGTTGGTCCAACACTATAAATTAAGCGTTGTAAGCCATTTGTGTGAGGAGCCCACATACTTGCATTATTTAATTTTTTGAAGCACAATTCAATGTTCGCTGGTGCTTCACTATCTCTCGGCGAAAGTTTTAAAACGCGCTCGTATGCCCAAATGGCCTCACCGTAAGATTTGTTTTGATAATAACAATTCCCAAGGTTGTAATAAGCAGCAACATTGTTTTGTTCTTGCTGAATTACTTGGTTAAACAAATTAATTGCTTGGTTGATTTTTTTATCGTTCGCAGCTTTTAATCCTTGATCAAATAAATCGGAAGAATAGGAGTGAAGTGCACAGAGTGAACTAAAAAAAACAAGTGTTATGCGTTTTAAATCCCTCATGAATGGATGATTGAATGCGTAATTTGCTTCGCTGAAACGATTAGTGAATCCCGGTCTTCCTCGTTGATGCCAAGTCCATAACGTGCTTGTTCACAGGTTGACAATAAATTACTTAAAGCAGATATTTTGTTTGGATCGGTGTCGCGTTCCTTTAAGTGTCTAAAAATTTCGGAACTACTTAAATTCACTGTTTCATCACTGTTTAAAAACAACGATAAGGACCGTTGAACGCCTTTTTCAATCAAACTGTAGTAGTTGGTGTAATCCCTTTGAGAAAGTGCTTTCTCCGCTTCAGAAAATAAATTTTGAACAGCAATTTGAGCATTTTGTTTGGCAACTTTTTGAGAACCTGTTGTCGTGTTTTCTTCCTTTTTCCGCATCCATAAACCAAAAATGAGCGCTAGGACTAGGGGAGAGGAAACGCCAATCCAAAAGCTTTTCTGATTGAAATTTAATGTTTGATTGGATAAATTACCACTATCGCGACGCAATGGAAATACTTCCTCTTGAAGTTGATTTTGAGGTAAAGATGCCAAATCCGCTGTTCCTTGTTTGAATTTACTATTTTTCTCGATTACCAAAAGATCACTTTTAGTGCTTATGGAGCAATACTTTTCTTTATTCGGATCGAAATACGAGATGCGTGTTTCAGGCAGTGTTTGCTGTCCAAATTTGGTGACTTGAATATTGTATTCATAGCTAATTTTTCCTTCTGCTCCCTTACTTCCAAAAACAAAATCTTCTTTGATAATCGGGTCGCCGTAAACCACAAATCCTTTCGGTAAAGATAAGGTTGGTTCTAAGATGTTTTGCAAGTTTCCAACGCCCGTAACTTCAACCAAAAGAGTAAACACATCACCTTGTTTAAACGTGCCTGCTTGAACTGTTCTTGAAACGTTAAATTGTCCCACACCACCAATAAAATCCTTTGGTACATTTCCTGGCAATGGTTTAATTTCAATTGTCGCACCGCTAGATGTTAAAGGCATACTCTCATAGCCACGTCGCAACAGCAATTTAAACGGATCAACAGTGATTTTACCTGTTCCAGATGGGAATACAACTTTTTTATCGTATTCGAAGGTATAATAAATGGCATTGCGAATGTTTTCTTCTTCTACCATAATGCGGGTTGAAGACCCAATATCATGTTTGTCTAAAGCGCCATTAATCGTATATTCCTGGTAATCTTCTAAATGTGATGGGTTGAATTGAGCATACACTTTCGCATTTAAAATCACGCACTCACCTTCATAAATAGTTGATTTTGATTTTTCAATCAAGGCAAATGCGGGTTGCTTGAGTTGCTTTGCTGATAAATCATTGCCTGTTGTAACTTTCGTGTTTTCTTTTTTAATGGTTACTGAAACAGAATTTGATTTGTATACTTTGTTTCCTTTCTTCACATAAGCCGGACCGAATTTAAACGTTCCAGCCTTCGGCATAGCACCCGTTTGTGAAAGGTGATAATAGGTAATAACTTTTCCTGTATTGTAATCAATTTCTTGATTCATTCCATTGGAAATATTATAACCATGTACAAAGCCACTTGGAAAATCAATGTCGATTTCACCCTGCACATTTGACTTAATAATGATGGTCAATACTTCTCCAACTTCTGCTTCTTTCGGCTCCACTTCCAACCAAACCATTGGTTTTTGTGCAACCGTATGAAACGCAGCAAACAAAGCGATGATATGTAAAAGTGCAATTCTCATTACCAATCTTTTCCTGATTTTATTGAATTTCCTTCTTGTCTGCTGCCTCCCATTTTACGTTTGGTTTCCGCTTCAGATTTCATTAATTGATCTAACATGCGTTCTACAGATTTATTCGGCAAACGAGATGGGTTTTTACCATCCTGTTCTTTGCCATCCTTACCATTGTTTTGTTGGTTAGGAGAATTTTGTTGATTCTTTTGGTTTTTATTGTCCTTCGGATTTTGCTTGTCCTTCGGATTTTGAGGTTTGTTTTGCGGTTGATTTTTATCCTTGTTGTCTTTGTTGTCCTTCGGATTTTTCTTTTGTTCGTCTTTTAACCTGCGAATTGCTTCAGATAAATTGTAACGCGTTTCCTCATCAGATGGATTGTTTCTTAACGCTTCTTTGTATGATTCAACAGCACCTTGATAGTTTTTCTCTTGCATGCGTGAATTTCCCATGTTGTGGTAACTTTTCGCTTTTGCTGTTTTCGATTTTTTAGAACTGGCATTTTGCTCGTAAATCTTTTCAGCCTTTTCAAATTCACGCGCTTTGTAAGCCGATTGACCCATTTCGTCCGAAAGATCAACGTCATTTGGTGCTTTCTTTTGAGCTGATTGATAGTATTTCAATGCTTTCACATAATCCTGCTTCTTGTATGAATCACGCGCAACCTTCAGTGAATCTCTCCACTCTTGCGCTGAAACATTCATCCCAATCAAAACAAACAGTATGTATATTATATTCTTCATCTCTTATTTAAACTATAATCTATCAGTTCTAAACTCCTCACTCCTCACTTTTTTCACCACATAGGAACATAGAAAACATAGAAATAAACTATCAGTTCTAAACTCCACCTCGACTATCACTCGGCGTCCGTTTATCACTCCTCACTCTTCTTCTAAAAAATCCTTTCGATGAAACCAAAAACAAACACCAAAATAAGATGGATACAAATAACGGAATTTGATAGCGATTCTCTTGTATATCAAACTCCAAATCTTGGACCTTTGACCGCTTCATTTGGTTAATTTGTGTTAACAAATCCGATAAATTTGGAAATGGGTCCGAACTGATGGTATATGACCCCCCAGATTTGGACGCAATTGACTGAATAAAAGAAGGATTAATCCTTGAAATAACTGTTTTCCCAGCAGCAGTAGTTTTGTATCCCAATTCTGGTCTTTCCGGATTGACAGGCACAGGCCCGCCCATTTCTGTTCCCAAGCCTAAAACACTCAATTGGATGCTTTTATTTCTTATTTCAGTGAAAATTTCGTTTGGATTTTCCTCATGATTTTCTCCGTCCGTCACAAGGATGATTCCTTTGGTTGTTTTTTCAGGTGAGAACATTCCAGCGGAAACGGATAACGCTGCGGCAATGTTGGTTCCTTGATTGGAAACCATGTCTGTTTCAATTTCGTTGATGAACATTTTCGCTGCACTGTAATCTGCTGTGAGGGGCAATTGTACAAAAGCGCCTCCGGCAAAAACAGCGATACCAATTTTCTCTCCGTGTAATTTATTGATCAATTCATTCAGGGCGCGTTTCGCAATTTGTAAACGGGTTAAATCCTTCGAAATATCCTTTGTATTCATGGAATTGGAAACATCTAAACAAATGACTAATTCGAGACTTTCAAGGGTTCCTGAAACTTTCTTCGTTCCTAAAACAGGCTGTGCCATGGCGAAAATCAAACAAACGATTGCATTTCGAAAAAGAAAATATTTGAGAAAACTGTTCAACGATGAAACAGGTTGCAAGATGAATTTTTGCACCGATGGATGCGCTGATTGCGCCAATGAATTAGTAGAATAAATCGTGAAAAAATACATTCCTAAAATTGGAAGCATTAACAGCAACAACCAAAAATTCTGTGGATCTTTGAATCCAACTTGCTCTCCAGAAGGCGATTGATCGATGTATCCTATAAGTGCTAAAAGTGCACCCGTCAAAAGCCAAAATAACACTTCCCACACCAGTATTCCACTGATGATAAGCTTCAATCGATATGTAAATTGTTGCTTACTCATACATTTTGAAAAAATAACGGTTAGTAAGCCACGTCAAGATTGCCAATACAAATGCCCAATTTAAAAATCCCATTGGAGATGCTGGTGGCTCCGTTTTATACTGTTGATCCAGCATCTTACGTTTTTCTAATTTTTCAATTTCCTTGTAAATGGACTTTAAACTTTCCTCGTCTGTTGCCCTGAAATATTGCCCATTTGCAATCTCAGCAATTTTCATCAAAGTCATTTCATCAATTTCTACTTCTAAATTTTCATACCGGATTCCAAACGGAGTGATAACTGGAGTAGGAGCTTTTCCGTTGCTTCCAACACCAATCGTGTAAACACGGATGTTTTTTGCCCGAGCCAATTCAGCAGCTGTCAAAGGATCAATGTCACCTGCATTGTTGCTACCATCTGTCAATAAAATAATGACTTTGGATTGTAAACTGTCACTGCGTAATCGGGTAACTGCGGTTCCTAATCCTGTTCCAATCGCTGTTCCACCTTCTATATTTTCTCCAGTAATTTGATCAATTTGTTTCTTTAAAATGGTGTAATCCAATGTTGCAGGGCAAGCTGTATATGCTTCTCCAGCGTAAACAACTAAACCAATTCGATCTCCTTTTCGTCCATCAACGAATTCTTTTGCTACGCGCTTGGCAGCTTCTAACCTGTTTGGTTCAAAATCCATAGCCAACATGGAGGAAGAAACGTCCATTGCTAAAATGATATCGATTCCGTTTTTGTAATTTTCATCCACATCATCAAAATCTGACCAATGAAATGGTTTAGCCATCGCGAAAATGAGGCAGCACAATATAATTCCGTTTAAAACAATCAAGATCCTTCTGAAGGAAACAATCCAACGCGTTGAAAAACTTTTTTGACTTGCAGTGCTTCCTGAATATTTCCATTCTCCTTCTTTTCGTCTTTCATTGCGAAACATCAACAACAGAATTACTGGCACAACCAACAGCAACCACAACCAATATGGAGAAAGGAAATCGTATTCCCAAAAGCGGATGTTCCAATTATTCAGCATGATCAAATTCTATTGGACTCGTTTCGGCAATTACTTGTCTGGCAAGCTGCGATACTTTTAAAATCGCTAATTCTTCAGGTTGCGACTTAGCAAATTTCACCAAGTCAGCTTCACTCAATATGGAAACAATTACACGAATGGTCTCCTCATGTAATCCTTTTTGACCCAAGAGCAACTTTGTTTCGTGCGTAGTTTTTTCTAATAAATTGATTTCATAACGGGAAGAAAGGTACGATCTCAAAATAAATGAAAGTTCAATGTAATGTTCTTTTAAACGTTCTTTTTCCCACAAACGTTCTTTTTCTAAAGCATCAATTGCAAGTATAGTTCGTTCTTTCAGCGACAAAATCACGACTGGTTTCGGAATGTCATTGAGCCTTTTGAGCCTATTTCTATAAATTATAATCAACGGAATAAGAACAACAAGCAACAACCACCACCAGTTATTTTTAGCAAACGTTTTCAAAGAAAATGGTTCGTCAGGGATGTCCGAAAAGGATTCTTTGATATCGTATAAATCTTGTCCTTTTTTTGCCTTTACAAGTTCTGAAGTCAATTCAACGGATGGAAAAGTGATAGTTGAATCATCAATGATAATTGTGCATGGGGCTAAAACATATCTTCCAGAATCCCAAGCAGTGATTTCATAGGTTCCAATCCATACTTTTTCTTTTCCTTTCGAAATGACCGTGTCATTGAACGGTGTCAAGATTTCAATTTCATCCGTTGTCTCAGTTGATAGAATTCCAGTTTTCGATTTACGGTTACTTGGAATAATGGAATTTTCTGGAGTGAATTTAAAACTGTTTTTTTGAGGAAAAGTTATCGTATAAACAAGTGAAATTTTCTCTCCAACCAAAATATTTTTCTCTGACAAAGTTGTTGTTCCTTGCTGCGAATAGCCACAAAAAGTGACTGTCAAAATTAAGATATGGAGCAAAAGGTTCTTCATCAACGTTTTTGAAAAAGCGCTACAAGTGGTTTGATCATGTCTTCATCTGTGCGACAAGAAACACTGTCAATTCCAGCTTTTTTAAATTCTTTTAAAGTGGTTGCTTCGTTTTCTTGAAAGTCTTTTTGATATTTTGCTCGTACTTCTCTTGAACTTGAATTTACCCAAGTAGTTTCCCCCGATTCAGCATTGAACAATTGAATCAATCCTACATTTGGTAAAATTTGTTCAGCAATATCTGAAAGTTTAATTGCAATGGTGTCGTGTCGCTTCTTCGTCAAACGCATTCCTTCCATAAAATTGTTTTGATCGATAAAATCACTGATCACAAAGGTAATTGTGCGTTTCTTTTGCGTATTGCGTAGAAATTTCAATCCTTCGTTGATATCTGTTAATTTACTTTTCGCTTTGAATTCAATCAGTTCCCGTAAAATAATTAACACATGTTTTTTCCCTTTTTCAGGAGCAATGTACCGTTCCATTTTATCTGAAACGAGAATCAATCCCACTTTATCATTATTTGCAATAGCTGAAAATGCTAAAATTGCGGCAATTTCTAACGCTAAATCTTTTTTCGTTTTCTCTGTTGTTCCAAATTCCTCCGAACCGGAAATATCAATGACCAACATAACCGTTAATTCACGCTCTTCTTCAAAAACCTTGACATACGGATTGTTATAACGAGCGGTAACGTTCCAATCAATTGTTCGAACTTCATCTCCAAATTGATAATCGCGTACTTCACTAAACGCCATACCTCTTCCCTTGAACGCCGAATGGTATTCACCCGAAAAAATATGCTTGGTCAAGCCTTTCGTTTTGATTTCCAAACGGTGTATTTTTTTAATGAGGTCGCTAGTTTCCACGTGCTAAATTGAAATTCGATTAAGGAACTTCTACTTTGTTGATGATTTTATTGACAACATCTGTCGTTGTAATATTCTCCGCTTCTGCTTCATATGTCAAGCCCATTCTGTGGCGCATCACATCTGGTGCAATTGCACGAATATCTTCAGGCACAACAAACGCTCTTCCTTGTAAAAATGCATATGCTTTTGACGCAAGTGCTAAATTGATACTTGCTCTTGGGGAACAACCGTAACTAATCATAGGTTGTAATTGTTCTAACCCATATTTTTCGGGTGTTCGGGTAGCATATACTAGGTCAACAATATAATTCTCCACTTTTTCATCTAAATATACTTCTCGAACTAATTCTCGTGCACGAAGTATATCACTCGGCGCAACGACTTTACCAATTTTTGGGATTCCACCAACTTGCACGTTTGTGCGGATAATTTGTTTTTCTTCTTCTTTGGTTGGATAACCTAAAAACACTTTCAACATAAATCGATCGACTTGTGCTTCAGGTAATGGATACGTTCCTTCTTGTTCGATTGGATTTTGAGTAGCCAACACCAAGAAAGGTTTTGGTAAAATAAATGTCTCTTCACCTATTGTTATTTGACGTTCTTGCATCGCTTCCAACAACGCACTTTGAACTTTCGCTGGCGCTCGGTTGATTTCATCAGCCAAAACAAAATTCGAAAAAATCGGCCCTTTTTTAACTGTAAATTTCTCGCTTTTCTGATTGTAAATCATGGTGCCAGTAACATCTGCAGGCAATAAATCTGGTGTAAATTGTATTCTACTAAAATCAACATCAATTGCATCAGCAAGTGTTTTTATGGCCAACGTCTTTGCAAGTCCTGGAACACCTTCTAACAGAATATGTCCGTCAGCGAGCAAGGCAATCAACAAACGATCAATCATATATGTCTGACCTACAATTACTTTTGCGATTTCTTCGCGTAATCGTTGAATAATCACTGCCTCTAATTTTATTTTCTCACTAAGAATCCTGAGCGCTTCAGCTGGGTTAATTGGATTAACTGCGTTGCTGCCTTCGACGGTGGTAGTGTTTTCTGTCATATTTAGAATAGTTGAATCTACAAAGGTGACAAAGATTAACTGCTGAAAGCTTGATTTTGCTGTTAAATATTGTTAACATTGCTTTGAACTCACACGCGAAAATATCAATAATGGAAAAGAGAACTTGTAATGAATGTGGGCAGAATTTAACGGGTCGCAGAGATCAAAAATTTTGTTCAGATTATTGTCGAAATTCATTCAATAATCGTCAGAATGAAGATGCAACAGCGTATGTGCGTCGAATCAATAATATATTAAGGAAAAATCGTCGAATCTTAGCGGCTTTAAATCCAAAAGGAAAGGTTACACTCGATGGCATTACACTAGCAGAGGAAGGATTTAATTTTCATTATTTTACTAATATCTACAAAACCCAGAAAGGTTCACAGTATTTTTTCTGTTACGATCAGGGATATATCAAGATGGATAATGATCAATACATGCTGGTGCAAAAACAGGATTACGTTAAGTAGTTTAGTTAACTAATAAGGTATTTTTAAACTGATTGAGTTTTTTAGGAGTTACCTTGAATTAAACTAAAGTTGGCAACTATATAAAAACCCGCAAAACATCACTGCATTTGCGGGTTTTAATTACTAACCACTACTAAATATTAAAACAAAATAGTATTCAAAATGTTTCGTTAAATTTTTAATAAACAATTAGATGATTATTCTGTTTAGTAAATAAAAAGAAAGCATGTATCAATTAAAGCGTACACAATTTGTAAAAACCGACTTAGCAACGTGCTGGGATTTTTTCTCATCGCCAAATAATCTCAATAAAATTACCCCTAAAGAAATGGGTTTTGACGTTTTAACGGAAGGTTCGGAATGCATGTATGAAGGGTTGATGATTGAATATAGAGTTCGCCCATTATTGAATATTCCTTTAAAATGGATTACAGAGATCACACATGTCAAACACCAGCAGTATTTTGTTGATGAGCAACGCAAAGGACCATACAAAATCTGGCACCACGAACATCATTTTCTTGAAGTTGAAGGTGGTGTCGAAATGACAGATATTGTATCTTATGAATTACCTTATGGAATCCTCGGTAAATTAGCCCATCCAATTCTTGTTAAGAAAAAACTGGAGCAAATATTTGCCTACCGTTTTAAAATTGTAGACGAATTGTTTGTTTGATATATTTCTTATTTATTCTGTAGTTATTCCTTCAAATTCTTCTTCATATTCAGTGGCTTCTTTTTTAGTTACTCTTAGAATTGCGTCCTTATGATGAGCAGGAGAATAAATCGTATACATTTTTAAATCTTCACTATTTGAAGTATTGATAACATTGTGTTTCGCCCCAGCCGGAATTACAACGGCATCGCCGTCACAAACGTCATAAGAGTGACCATCGATTATTACTTTTCCTATCCCACTTTCAAACCTGAAAAATTGGTCATTATCAGTGTGAATTTCCTCTCCGATATCTTCGTTAGGCAGTAAACTCGTCAAGGTCAATTGACTGTGTTTTGAAGTGTATAGAACCTTTCTGAAATTTGAATTTTCTTGAGTTGCTTTTTCGATTGAAATTTTAAATCCGTTCATGATATCCTTTGTGGTTTTATGTTGTTACTAATCCCTATAAAGGTAATTTAACAGTTCACATAAAAACAGAACATAGATCATCTTAATCAACCATCCGAATTATATTGTTTTAACCATCTCAAGCGCTTTCGTAATGTGCCCTGTTGCGTCAGTCATGGAATTATATATCCCTCGAATTTCTCCTTTTAGGTCAATGATATATGTCACTCTTCCTGAAATAAGTCCAAATAAACTTCTCGGTACACCAAAAGAATTGCGAATATCTTGTTTAATATCGGCTAATAAATTGAATGTGAGTCTGTTTTTTTTGGCGAATTTTAGATGTGAGCTAACTGAATCTGAAGAAATTCCAAAAACTTCACAACCCAAGTCTTTGAAAGCTTCATGACTATCACGAAACGAACACGCTTCTTTTGTACATCCACTTGTATCATCCTTTGGGTAAAAATAGATGACTAAGATTTTTTGACCGATGAAATCAGCTATATTGATCGTTTTCCCATCTTGGTTTTCTAAACTGAAAATTGGACAATTGTCTCCTATTTGTAATGACATCCTTAGTTATTTAGTGCTTGTTTATATCTTTCTAAAACCCTTTCTCGAGCAAATTTGTGATCAATAATTGGTTCTGGATAATCTGAAGTTTCAAATTCAGGAATCCATTTTTTTATGTATTCAAATTGCTTGTCAAATTTTTCTTGTTGACTTGTTGGGTTAAAAACGCGAAAATATGGTGCGGCATCGCATCCACATCCTGCCGCCCATTGCCAACCTCCAACATTACTTGCTAATTCATAATCCAACAATTTTTCGGCAAAATAAACTTCTCCCATTCTCCAGTCCAATAACAAATGTTTGGTAAGAAAACTCGCAACTACCATGCGAACACGGTTGTGCATAAAACCAGTATGATTTAATTCTCTCATGCCTGCATCAACCAAAGGATATCCTGTTTTTCCCTCGCACCATGCATTAAAATGTAAATCATTGTGTTCCCATTCTATGCGGTCATATTGTTTTTTAAATGCATCTTTTGCAGAATGTGGAAAGTGAAAAATGATCATTTGATAGAAATCACGCCAAATTAATTCATTCAAAAAAGTTTCGTTATTTTCTTTGGCTGCCCTAACCAATTCACGGATGCTTATTGTCCCAAATCGCAGATGCAAACTTAAATGTGTTGTGGCATCTAATGAGGGGAAATCTCTTTTTTCAGAATAAGATTGTATCTGTTCTAAAGGAAATTTTTTGAATGGGAAAGAGTTTTTTTGCAATGAATCAAAACCAAGATTCTCTAAAGAAATAATTTCTGAACTTTCTGATTTTTGAAGTTTATCCAAGTACTTTTCAACTTGGTACGATTTAGAATAATAGGTATTTATTTTTTCTTTCCACTTGCGAGAATAAGGCGTAAATACTGTATATGGTAAACCATCTGATTTGGTGATTTCATGCTTCTCAAAAATCACATGATCCTTGGTGCCAATAAACTCGATATTCAATTCGGAGAGATGCGTATGAATCTGCGTATCCCTTTCGGAGGCATACGGTTCATAATCTCTATTGGTATAAACTACTTGAGCATTAAATTCATGAGCAATTTCAGGAATTAAATCAATGGGATTGCCAAAATAAATCTTTAAATCAGCTCCATTTTGCTGATACTGTTTTTTTAAATTTTCTATTTCTTGATGGATAAACAGTATACGTTGATCACTTTTTTTAAGTTTCGAAAGAATTGTTTCGTCAAAAATGAAAATTGGTTGAACAAAAGAGCTGTTTTTTAAAGCTTTGAATAATCCTGCATTATCATTTATACGTAAATCTCTGCGGTGCCAAAAAATTGATTTCATTGACCGCTATATTCTACAACGTTATTTTCTGTTTCCCATAGTCGAATCATTAACGAGTATTTGCTTTCGATTTTTGGTCTTAATAAGTTCCATGCAACCAATGCGATATTTTCTGCTGAGGTTTTTAAATCTGTGAACTCCTCACAATCTAGATTTAAATTTCTATGGTCAAAACGCTCTGTTACAGTTTCCTGTACTAATTCTTTTAACTTTTTCAAATCATAAACAAATCCAGTTTCAAGGTCAATTTCGCCTTCAATCCATGTTTCTATGACGTAGTTGTGACCATGGTAATTGGGATTACTGCATTTGCCAAAAACTTCAAAATTTTTCTCGTCACTCCATGCAGCATTGAATAAACGATGTGCGGCATTAAAAGTCAATCTTCTACAAACTTTCATTTTTTAAGTATTCATGTATTTTGTTGAAATGTTCTAGAATTATTATTTTGAACCAAAAGGTGAATTCTGTTGGTTGTATAATTATAGCTTTTTTTACTTCTTCTAAATTCATCCATTTAAAATCAATTGCCTCATCTTTATTCAGATTAGGTTCTTGATTTGAGTGCCCTATTAGCACATGGTCTAATTCATGTTCTATTAAATTATTATCTAGATCTGCCTTATAAATGAAATAGAAAAGTTCCATTAATTCACAATCAAAACCCATCTCTTCTTGTAACCTGCGATGTGCAGCGGTTAAATTAGACTCTTCAGGCATTGGATGACTGCAGCATGTATTTGTCCATAATCCTTCCGAATGATATTTGCCAAAAGCACGTCTTTGAAGCAATAATTCCTTTTTGTCGTTAAAGATTAAAACAGAAAATGCACGGTGAAGTAGACCTTGTTTATGGGTCTCTAATTTCTCCATTTGACCAATTACATTGTCTTCAAGGTCAACTAAACTAACGTAAATGTTTTGACTTAGTTCCAATTATAATAGGTTTAAATTATGTCTTAAATAGGAAGTTACAAACAAACGGTATTTTTTATTGTTCGGTATCCTAACACGTTCATTCATAATAGAATGTGCAGAAGTTGATTTGATTTTATTAAAAAGTTTATAGTAATAAATATACGCCATATAAACACCAAATCGAGCATTTTTCGGTAGTTTCATAATACCTTCATACCCTAATTTGAAATCTAATTCAATATCCGCTTCAATTTCTGATTTCACAGCAGAATTAAAGGTGTTCAAATCTATACCCGGAAAATAGGTGCGCCCCAACTCTTTAAAATCAGCTTTTAAATCTCTTAAAAAATTGATTTTTTGAAAAGCAGAACCCAATTTCATTGCAAATGGTTTTAGCTGCTTATATTCCTCTTCACTTCCATTTACAAAAATCTTTAGGCACATTAATCCAACAACTTCTGCGGAACCTAATATATACTGTTCATATTTGTTTATGTCATAGGATTTTTTATCTAAATCCATTTCCATGCTTAATAAGAATGTTTCAACTAAATCTAGCGGTATTTTGTATTTGTTAACGGCCCATTGGAAGCTGTTTAAGATTGGGTTTAACGATATACCTTGATCAATTGCTTTGTATGTTTGAATTTTAAAATCACTCAATAGTTCAACTTTATCAAAGTCATGAAATGAGTCAACAATTTCATCTGCAAAACGCACAAAACCGTAGATAGCATAAACAGGTTTTTGAATGTCCTTATGTAAAAAAGAAATGCCCAACGAAAAAGAAGTACTGTATCTTTTAGTTGTAAGTTGGCTCATTTCATGTGAGACATTATCAAATAGTATTTTCATATCAATGTTGATTTAATCTGCGACTTGTTGATTATGTAAGCCGTAGTTTTTAATTATTTCATTCGCAACGACTTCACCAGAAATTATTGAAGGAGGAACACCTGGTCCAGGTACAGTAAGTTGACCTGTATAAAACATGTTTTTCAATTTTTTGTTTTTCAGTGAGGGTTTTAAAAATGCTGTTTGTCTGAGTGTATTTGCAAGTCCATAAGCATTTCCTTTAAACGCATGATAGTCTTTTTTGAAATCACTTATGCAATAGCTCTTTTTATAGATAATATGCTCACGAATTGAAGTACCAGTTTTGGATTCAAGGCGATCAATTAGTAGATCAAAATATCTTTCTCTTGTTTCTTCATCATCCTTTAAATCTGGAGCAATTGGAATTAAAAGAAATAAATTTTCCATTCCTTCTGGCGCAACTGTTGGGTCTGTTATGGATGGCACACATGCATAAAAGAGGGGAGCAGATGGCCATTTAGGATCTTTGTAAATATCTATAGCGTGTTGCTCGAATTCTTCGTCAAAAAATAGATTATGGTGATTTAATCCAGCTATTTTTTTATTGACACCAAGGTAAAACAACAAACTAGATGGAGCCATTGTGCGCTTATCCCAATATTTTTCAGAATAATTTGCTTTTGAATTCAATATGGATGAATCGGTATGCTGATAATCAGCACCGGAAACTAAAATATCTGTTTCGTATTCTTGGTCAAGTGTTGAAACATGAGTAACGCGATTATTTTCATGTTTAATCCCCGTTACTTCTTGATTGGTTAATATTTTGACACCGTTTTCAACTGCTATTTTTTCAAATGCCTCAATGATATTAAACATTCCACCCATTGGATACCAGGTTCCTAGGGAAATGTCAGCATAATTCATTAGCGAATACAAAGCTGGAGTATCTTTAGGCATAGCACCAAGAAACAGAATTGGAAATTCTAAGAGCGAAAGGATTTTGTCATTCTTAAAATAGCTTCTTATATATTTTGAAAAAGAAGAAAGTAATTGAAGTTTAAAAAGACCTTTCAAAATGCGCATGTCTGCAAATTCAGAAAGTTTTAAACTTGGCTTAAAAACCAAATCTTTCATTCCAACGTCATATTTGTATGCCGCATCTTTTAGAAACTTTTTAAGCTTTGCTGAACTTCCTTTTTCAAGTGATTCAAACCAATCGAAAAGTTGGCTTTCACTTGCTGGAATTTCAGTATTTGTTCCATCTTGCCAAAAAACATTATAGGATGGGTCTAGTCTTTTTAATTCATAAAAATCAGAAGTTGTATAGCCAAATTTTGAATAAAATTGTTCAAAAACATCTGGCATCCAATACCAACTTGGTCCCATATCAAAAACGAATCCATCGACTTTAAACTGGCGAGCTCTGCCACCAATCGTTGGATTTTTTTCCAAAATAGTTACATCATATCCTGCTTTGGCAAGAAATGCTGCTGAAGATAAACTGGAAATTCCAGCTCCTATAATTGTAATCTTTTTACCCATTAAGCCATTGAATAATTATAGTCAGGCAATAAATCCATAAGTTTTTTACGAGCAATGAAGATACGGCTTTTTACCGTACCAATCGGAATATCTAATTCAGAAGCAATTTCTTTGTATTTGAATCCGTTAAAATGCATTTCAAAAGGTTCTTTATAATCTTCGCCTAATTTATTAATTTGATTGTTAACTTCCTTTTCCAACATTAAATTAATTGGTGAATTTGATGAATCAGGGCTGTTCAACATATATAAATCTTTCGACTGATCAAAAATTGTTCGTGATTTCACCTTGCGTCTATATTGATTGATAAAGATATTTCGCATAATAGTAAAAACCCAAGCCTTGAAATTTGTCTGTGGTGTATAGTAATTTCTATATGTTATAGCTTTTAACATTGTTTCTTGCGTCAAATCTTTGGCATCATCTTGGTTTTTTGTAAAACTTAGAGCGAATGATTTAAGATTATTTTCCATTCCTATTAGTGCCTCGTTGAATTCTATTGTTGACATAAGTATTTTGTTTAACATTTGAGATGTAAAGTTAAACAAAAATTGTTTAACAAAACAATAAAAAGATTAAACAAAATAAAAAAAAGAATTTCTTAGTAACATTTAATCTCAATAATTAGGATTGAGACATTATCTGTCAGCTCAAAAAAATTGAATAAAAAATTAATTAAAATGTTGGTTAGAAAAAATGTAGATTATTCTGAATTTAAAAAATAAATCTTTAATCAGCAATAACTTTAATACCATTTTTAACTTTTACGGCTAATTCTTTTACTTCTTCTAATGATTTCCCTGCAATAGTGACGTGTCCCATTTTTCTATACGGCTTAGTGATTGCTTTTCCGTATATATGCGGATGCACACCTGGATCTCCTAGAAATTTTTCCAAACCGTCATAAAATACGGGACCTTCAAATCCTTTTTCTCCAAGTAAATTGATCATTGCTCCAGCTTGAAGAATATCAGTTGAACCTAATGGCAAATTTAAGACAGCGCGTAAATGTTGTTCAAATTGCGATGTGACATTACATTCTATTGTATGATGCCCGCTATTGTGTGGTCTTGGTGCAATTTCATTAACCAAAAGGTCTCCTTCAGGCGTTAGAAATAATTCAACTGCCAATATTCCAACCATACCTAGTTTCTCAATTACTTCCTTTGCGAGTTCAGTTGCTTTATGTTCAATTTCGTTTGTAATGTCAGCTGGTGCGAAAAGGAATTCAACCAAATTTGCTTCTTCACTAAATTCACATTCAACTGCAGGGTATGTTTTTATTTCTCCTTGCTCATTTCTGGCAACTATAATTGATAATTCTTTTGTGAAAGGAATCATTTTTTCCAAAATTGAAGAACCATCAAACGCTTTCGAAAAATCATTAACAGTTCGAATGGCTTGGACTCCTTTCCCATCATAGCCCCCTGTCGTTAATTTTTGCATACAAGGAAGGAAATCTATATGGTTGTTCAATTCTGATGAAGATTCAATTAAACAAAAATCGGCAGTAGGAATATTATTTTCAATATAAAATTGCTTTTGAATTCCTTTGTCTTTTATTATTTTCAATACGCTAGGTTGCGGAAACACTTTTTTCCCCAGTTTCTCTAGTGCTTCAAGTGCCTCAATATTTACATTTTCAATCTCAACTGTCAGCGTGTCTTTATCCAAACCAAATTGGTATAATGCGTCATAATCTGTTATGGATCCTAGTGTAAAGGAATGTGCAATTTCTTTACAAGGTGCGTTAATATCTGAGTCTAGCACATGCACATGTACATTGAAATTAATTGCTTCTTGAATAAACATTCGGCCTAATTGACCTCCACCAACCATTCCTAAACGGGCAGTGCTTCCATACCAGAACTTTTGCATTGAACAAAGATAGCAGGGTTTTTTTGAGTGGTTGATAAGATTTAGAATAAAAATTTAAGATAATTTTTTAATTAAATAGTACCTTTGTTTCTCAAAAAACACGAATAGGTGGTTCAATTAAACGATAAGTCATTTGATGTCTTTATTCATGAAAAGGAAATTTTGAAAGAAATCTCCGATTTAGCGGAAAGAATAAATGCTGATTATAATGGGCAAGAGGTAACTTTCATTGCGATTTTGAATGGTGCTTTTATGTTCGCAGCAGATCTATTAAAGTCCATTACAATACCTTGCGAGATATCCTTCGTGAAGGTAAGTTCATATCATGGGACTACATCAAAGGGTAGGGTAGATGAATTAATCGGATTAAATACTAATTTAGAAAATAAGCATGTTATTATTCTAGAAGACATAGTTGATACTGGAATAACCATTGACAAAATAATTACCCTTTTAGGTTCAGAAAGTTTGAAGTCAGTAAAAGTTTGCACTCTTTTATATAAGCCAACGGCGTTTTTAGGAAAACAAGCACCAGATTATGTTGGCTTTTCTATACCGAATGCATTTGTTGTTGGATATGGTTTGGATTACGATGAAAAGGGCAGAAATTTACGTGAAATATATCAATTAAAAGAGGATTAACCTCATTCAAAAAGTATGTTGAATATTGTTTTATTTGGACCTCCAGGAGCAGGTAAAGGAACTCAATCGGAGAGATTGATTGACAAATATGGACTCATTCATCTTTCAACTGGAGATGTGTTTAGAGCAAATATTAAAGGTGAAACAGAATTGGGAACTTTGGCTAAAAGTTATATGGACAAAGGTCAATTAGTCCCAGATGAAGTCACAATTAATATGCTGCGTTCGGAGGTCATGAATCAGCCCAATGCCAAAGGTTTTATTTTTGATGGATTTCCAAGAACAAATGCTCAAGCGGAGGCCTTGGATTCATTTTTGAAATCAATTGACACAAAAATTAACGTTATGTTGGCTCTTGAAGTTGAAGAAGTTGAATTGAGAGAACGCTTGAAAAAGCGCGCTGAAGTTAGTGGCAGAGTAGATGACGCTAATCCCGAAGTTATTCAAAACCGAATCAATGTTTACAACAATGAAACAGCACCAGTTAAGACTTTTTACCAAAATCAAGGAAAATTTGTAGCTGTGAATGGAATTGGTTCTATTGATGATATTACTCAACGTCTATTTCTAGAAATAAATAAGTTATAATCGGATAAATGCGATTTATTGAAATGCCATCCTTATATCAGGTTGGCATTTTTTAGTTTATTGATTGAATAATCCTACCTTTGTAAAAAATCCCTTTATGGCTTCTGATAATTTTGTTGACTACGTAAAAATTCACTGTACTTCTGGAAATGGAGGAGCGGGATCGACGCATTTTCGTCGTGAAAAATATATTACGAAAGGTGGTCCAGATGGTGGTGATGGTGGTCGAGGTGGACATATTATTGTTCGAGGAAACAAACAACTTTGGACATTACTTCATTTGAAATTCAAAAAACACATAAAAGCAGGTCATGGTGGTCATGGTTCTGGTAACCTTCAAACTGGCGGGCAAGGTCAAGATCAATACATAGATGTACCATTAGGAACCATCGCCAGAGATTTAGAAACAGGAGAAGAATTATTTGAAATTACGGAAGAAGGAGAAGAACGAATTTTGCAACCTGGAGGGCGCGGTGGTTTAGGAAATAATCAATTCAAATCACCTACCAATCAAACACCACGTTTCGCTCAACCTGGAGAAGAGTCGAAAGAAGGGTGGAAAATTCTTGAATTAAAAGTGTTAGCAGATGTTGGTTTAGTAGGTTTTCCAAATGCTGGAAAAAGCACCTTACTTTCAGTTGTAAGTGCTGCAAAACCTGAAATCGCAAATTATCCGTTTACGACCTTACGTCCAAATCTTGGAATTGTAAATTACAGGGATTACCGTTCGTTCATAATGGCTGATATCCCAGGTATTATTGAAGGTGCTTCGCAAGGAAAAGGTCTAGGTTTAAGATTCTTAAGGCATATTGAACGAAATTCGTTATTGTTATTCATGGTTCCTTGCGATTCTGATGATATTCACAAGGAATACAAGATATTGTTGAATGAATTGAAACAATATAATCCAGAATTGATGCACAAAGATCGTCTGTTGGCAATTACAAAATCAGATATGATTGATAATGAACTAATGGAAGAATTGAAAAAAGATTTGCCGAAAATCCCTTATATTTTTATTTCATCTGTCGCTCAACAGGGCTTAACAGAGTTGAAAGATATGATATGGGAACGTTTAAATAATGATTGAGTATTTTGAAGAAATAGACCGTCAAATTGTCCTTGCCATAAATAGTTGGCATTCACCTTTATTGGATGAGGTGATGTGGTGGATTTCGGCAAGAATAACGTGGATTCCTTTATATATTTTCATTTTAATTCTAGCATTCAAAAAATTAAACAAGCATCATTTTATTTACTTCATTTTATTAGCTGTTATTGCAGTAATTGTGACGGATTTAGTTTCGGTTCATTTATTCAAAAATGTATTTCTACGTTACAGACCATCGCATAATTTACTTTTGTTAGACCAGCTTCATTTTTATCAAATTGCGCCAGGAAACCGCTATAAAGGAGGAGAATATGGATTTATTTCCTCACATGCAGCAAATTATTTTGCTATCGCAACAGCTTCCTATTTAGTTCTTAAAAAGGATTATTCAAGATTAAAATGGTTGCTTTTATTTATTGGGATTATTATTTGTTTCAGTAGAATTTATCTAGGAGTTCATTATTTATCTGATGTAGTAGTCGGTGCCGTGATAGGTTCTTTAATTACGTTTTTACTTTATAAGTTTTGGTATTTTCCTTTAACTTCATCAAAAATTAAATAAATGAATTGGGTTTTAATATTTATTGGTGGAGGATTAGGAAGTCTTTTGAGATATTTAATTGGAATTATTTCATTTAAATTTTGGCCAAATCCATTTCCTTTGGGGACATTAATTACCAATTTTCTAGCTTGTTTATTGTTGGGATTAATTGTCTTTGGCTTAACGGATAAAATGAATCAATATGATTGGATTAAACCGCTTCTCTTAATTGGTTTTTGTGGCGGATTTAGCACGTTTAGTACCTTTAGCTTTGAAACCGTTCAATTGATAAATTCAGGTAACATTGCTTTGGCTGGATTAAATATACTTCTATCACTTTTCACCGGAATCGCAATTATCTTTTTTCTAAGTACTACGGTTAAATAAGGTGCGTCAAGCAACTGGAATTAATGAATAAATTTTCTCTAATAATTCATTTCTTTTAGATACAATTTTTGAAAGATTCATTTTTTCAATCATACCTTTTTCTTTGAAACGCACAAAATTAATCCACCACATGTATGCCGCTAATCCGAAAACACCAATTAAGCCATAATATAGAAATCCTAACCAATAACTAGGAAAAAAGAAGTAGTGAACCAAAAATATGACAGGAATATTTATTAATCCCATAAAAATCATTCCTAAGATAAGTTTAACTGAAGCCCAGAAAACACGTCTTTTGAATGTTTTCTCTACAAATCTTTTCACAATAAAGTAAGGGATGCTGCAATGCAAAAATCCAAGTATTGCGAATGGAAATAAAATGAATAAGTACGCCAACTCTTTTGCGCGATTAAGTTTGCCATTTACACTTAATTCATGCACACAGTTTTCATTCACTTTCAATTTTCGTAAAAGAGAAAAATAACGTTCCATTTCATCTTTTAATCCTTGAAGATTTTCTAATTGTTCTTCTTTTTGATTGTTTAGCCATGTTGCAAGTTGCTTAGAATATTTCCACCGTTCTATTAAAGAAATATTCGTGTCGCTGTGTTTAGCATTCATTCCTTTACGCGTCAATTTCATGATGTTTTCATGAAAATTAAGCCAGTTTTTATCTTCTACATGCGTTATCTGATCTTGCATCAAAGATTCAATCCTTTTAGTAAGCTCATTGATTACTTTATTTGGATTTGCTTGGAATTGTTCTTTGTAATCGTTCAAGCAAATTTTATCGGATGTAGAAACAAGAACGTCACTTCTCATTTCATTTGGATCAGAATAATTACACCCTACTGCTGCGATGTATATTTTTTTCTCCCAATTTAATGCTTCAAGTGTAATAAACCCAATTCGAACAGCTCCTTTTTTTACTGGTTTTAAGCGTCGAATAAATATATCATCTGTAAAACCTTCACCAAAAACCAATAAATTTCTCCCACTTTTTAAAATTTTAATACACGTGGCAAAAGCTTTCTCATTTTCATTTTTTGTGTTTACCCCATCATGCTGACGATAAATTGGTAAGCTATGCGCCGCCCATAAAACCGGCCTTGAAATGGGAGTGAAAACATCAGAACGCGTCATAAAGAAAAGAATAGGCTGATTGTACGACGCAACAACTAAAGGGTCCATAAAAGAAGCACAATGGTTGCTAACATATATAGTGTTTCCAAAAAATCCCTTTGGTGAATTTACCGTTTTGATTCTCGGATAAAATATTCTAAGTGCGTATTTTAAAGTAACGAACAGAATTGCATATAAAGGTCTCATAAGCGTATCGAAATCGATTAAAGTTTTTCAGAAGTCTTAGATTTTTCCTTTAATTCCTTGTCAACATTTCTGTTCTTACCGAGATAATAACCCAATTGAATTTCATGTGTTGAACTACCTGCTGTTCTAATTTTCCCAACAGATTGCTCGAAAGCATAACTGACATAAAGATTCTTTACCAAATTTGTTCCTAATTGGAAGATTAAACTATTAGTGGTGCGAAATTGCACACCAAACCAGCTACTATTTTTATAGAATAACCGAGTTCCTAAATCAATTGAAACTGGACTTTTTTCAGTCATTTTTATTACAACCGAAGGCTCAATAGCAATATCTGAAGTTGTCTCGATTTTATATTTTGTTATCATGAAAAAGTGCCTATTGAAATTATTGGTTGTTAAAATTTGATTCAATTCAACCTTGTTATTCAATACTTGTGTTCCACTAATCCCAAAAAATAATTTTTGACCATAAATAACCAATCCAGCTTGAGCATCTCCAAGATTTTGTGTTGCGGTATTTCCTTGGAATTGATCATACGTATTATCATTTGCTTGGTTTAAAATCACTTTTGAATCGTTGATTCTGAAATTGCTATATCCTAAACCGATTCCTACTCCAAAATTCAATTTTTTAGTTAAAGGTAAATGATATGCATAGCTAGCTTGGATAGAAGTTTTAGAAAATGGCCCAATCGCATCATTCCATATTTTTCCACCTACAATGTGCTTTCTTTTTGCTGTTGTTATTTCTGGATTTTTAAATAATTTCTCGTTTTTGACATTGAATTCACTCAAGGCATTTCCTCCATTTCGTTTTATCCCAATTTGGCTATTCCCTGAAATTAAAACAGTTTTTGGACCTCCTTCATATCCAATCCATTGCATACGTGTTGAAGCCTCAAACTGCATCACATCTGTCATTCCGCCAGCTGCTGGATTTAATAAATAAGGATTATTTACAGTGTTAGCAAATTGATATTCTTGCTGACCTCTAGAAATAAAAACTATCAAACAATTTATGATAATCAGGCTTATAAATTTCGTGCTATTTCTCATCCTGTTTTATATTAATGTATTATACTGATTGGACCATTGAAAACTGTGGCTGCATCATCGTTCAACTCAATTTTGTAAAAATAAGTTCCCATTGGTAATTGTTCTCCATTATAAGTTCCGTCCCAAGGTTCTTCATAACCAATCGATTCAAAAATAATTGAACCCCATCTATTAAAAATAATTACCCTACAATTTGGATAAATTTTTTCTAAATAGTTGATTACAAAAAGGTCATTTTTACCGTCTAAATTAGGTGTTATAACAGTCGGGAAAATCGGGTTAAATCCTTCACAAAGTGAGGTAACAATCGTTATTGTGTCAGCTGTAGTGTTGCACAATGAATGTTCCAACTTATAGATTAAAATATTTGTTCCCAAACCAAGATTTTCAAGTGTTGTAGTGGGTGAATTAATACTTGATAATTGACCTAATCCAGAAATAAACATCCATGTTGCAGTTTGATTTATTGCAGGAACTGTTCCGTTTAGAGTGAAAATTTGATTTTCCAAACATACTGCTGTATCTTGTTCAATTATCACCGCTTGAGGGGAAGAATAAACACGCATTGTATCCGAAGTTGATGGACATGAGCCACTCGTAATTAACCAAATAAATTGATTCCAACCCGAACCTAAATTACTTGCAGATGCAGTGGCTAGGTTAACGTCGCTAATTGTTGCACCAAGGTTTGTACTCCATGTTCCAATGCCATATAAAGGCACGTTGGCTGATAAATCAACTGAAAAAGAATTACAGGCATAAACTGTGTCTAATGTGCTTGCAGTTAATGGAGTATGTGACACGATTACGGTGATTGTATCGCTTGTATTTCCGCATGAAGCTGAAGAAATTGTCCAAACAAAAACATTTGATCCATAACCTAAATTATTTACTCCAGTCAAATTTGAAAATTGGTTATTAAACGTTCCTTGACCACTTAGGATTGTCCATTCTCCAGTTCCACTTGTAACAGGAACAGCTTCAATAACGGCACTTGTTATGTCACAAAATGAAAGCGTGTCAGCTAAAATAGTTGCTACCGAAGGAAAATCTAGCACTTCTACTTGAAAAGTACAAGTTTGCGTATTAGCAGATGAATCTTCTACTATATAGATTAGATTAGTGATCCCAACTGGGAAAATATCACCAGAGCTTAAACCTGTTATATCTGTTTGAGTCAAAAACGCAAAACAATTATCTCCAAAAGTTGGATCAACATAGTTAATCAAAGGATCACATGTGCTTATGTTTGGTGGACAACTAATCGTTGGAGATACTGATTCTATTACCGTAATATTGAAAGAACATTGTGCTAGATTTCCACCAGCATCCATTACTTCTAATTGAATTGGTTGTGTTCCTGGTTGAATAATCGTCCCAGCAGATGGAATTTGAGTTATTGAATAGCCAGGGCAATTGTCAAGAACGTTTGTTATAGATGCAAAGTTAGTTAATGTATAATCGCAATTTATGCCATTGTTAATTGGTGCAGGTGAAGGACATGTTATTAAAGGTGCCTCAGTATCAAAAGGGGTTATCATCGTTATGCACGTTGAACTATTTCCATTCTGATCTGCTAAAGTGATTAATACAGCTGTTAATCCTGTCGACAAAGATCCAATCAATGGATTTTGTGTAATGGTCATATTAGCCAAGCTACTACAATTGTCAGTTCCAGTAATTAATCCACTTAAGTCGGGAATATTATATTGACAACTTGAGTTTATAGCAATATCGGCTGTTGGAGGACAAGTAAGAATTGGGTCAGTGTTGTCTATAACTACGGCAAAGAATGTGCAAGTTGAACTATTTGATGCAGCATCTGTAATAGTCATTGTTATTGGAGTATTCCCATTAATTGTTGACCCTGAAACTGGTGATTGATTAATCGTTAATTGAGCAAGTGAAGAACAATTATCGCTTACTGAAACAAGGGAAGTATAATTTGAGATGGTTCCAGAACAATTTATATCTACACTTACAGATTGAGCTTGCGGACATATAACAGCTGGAATTACTTGGTCGGCAACGGATAATTGGTAAGTACAACTTGCTGAATTTCCAGCCAAATCCAATACTGATATTGTTATGGTGTTTGAACCAACTGACAAAGCTGTTCCAATTGCAGGTGTTTGGTTATAAACTAATGCTGCTATTGATGTACAATTATCAGATACTGTCGCTAATGCAGCAACATTCGGCAAGACATAAGTGCAGCCAACATTTGTGCTAATTGTTGAATTTCCAGGGCACGTTATGGTTGGATTCGTCACGTCAATTGGAGTTAAGGTAAAAGAACACGTTCCAACATTTCCAGATTCATCTGTACCTGCCATTGTTATAGGTAAAGGGCCATTAATTGTTGTAGTTGCAATTGGAGATTGAGTATAAACGACATTTGTTGTAAAGAAACAGTTTTCAAGATGAGATGTACTTGGTATAAAATCAGGTAAAACCGCAAAACAACTAGCATTCATATTAATTGTTTGGTTTGGTGGACATACAAGTTGAGGACGAATTGTGTCAATTACTGTTTGAATAAAACTGCATGACTTAGAATTTCCTGCTTGATCAATAGCAGTTAAAACCACTGTTTGATTTGTTGAAGTTACTGTGCCACCAATTGGAGTTTGGGTAAAAGTCATCAAGGCAGCAGCTGATGTGCAATTGTCTGACCAGTTTAACGTTGAAGTAAAATCTGGAATAGAGGCTTGACATGAAGCATTTAAATACCTTATTGAGGGTACTGGACAAATAATATTTGGTTTAATTGTGTCAATTAGGTTAACGGTAAAAACGCAAGATCGTGTATTACTCGGCGTTCCATCTGTTGCAGTGAGAGTTATTAATTGATTTGCAGAAATCAGCGTCCCTGAAACTGGAGACTGGTTTATTGTTAGTAATGCATTTGAAACACAATTGTCATGCGCAACAGATAATCCTGTATAATCAAATAAGTTTGCTTGGCAACTATTATTGGCATAAATCAATTGATTTGCTGGACAAAGAATTGTTGGCAAAATTGTATCAACTGTAGTTATATTAAATAAACAAGTAGCCAAATTTCCAAAAGCATCCGTTACGCTAATGGTCACTGGTGTAACAACTGCTTGACCAGAGATAATTTGTCCAACAGGTGGGTTTTGAGTGAACGTTAAAGATCCAGAACAATTATCAATTGCTACCGCACTTGTCATGTAATTTGCAATTAAAGCATCACAATTGCTATCGACATAAATACTTGAAGCGGCTGGACATGTTGTAAATACAGGTGGAATTATATCAACAATATTTAATGTAAATGAACATTGTGATGTATTTCCAGTTTCATCCGTTGCTATTAACGTAACGTTAGTTGAATTACCAGGTGATAAAGGAATCACACTAAATTCCAAAGGTGTTTGAGTTACAAAAATATCGACAGAATCGGTGCAATTATCAGAGAGTAAAATCATGCCTGAGGTATAATCATCCGCATAAGCAATACACGATGAATTAACGGCCTGATTCAAACTTGTTGGACATGTAATAGATGGACCTGCAGTATCTGTGCCAGTTACTTTGAAGTTATCAATTGCTATTGGAAAACCATTGATTACAGTATTGTTATAGGTGAACCTAACACCTAATAAAAAAGTTGATGAATTTAAAGCTGGTGGCAAAGATATTGTTGCAGTTGTCCAAGCTGATGATATTGTGAAATTTGCACCAATTGGAATCCAAGTAGAACCACCATTTGCACTATAGATTAATTCAGCATAATCCTGGACTGCAACACCTTCAATTCGATAATCGAAGGTTGCTTGTAAGTTTGAAGCACAATTCCCAACAATAGTAGTATATGCAATTGCTTGTTGAATTCCAGCTACAGAATTTGTATAGGTAAATTGATCTTGATTTCCAACACCACAGCCCAATCCTGTTCCACCTTCTGATATGTGAAAAGCCGCAACCCCAGCAGCACTAGAGCCATTACCTGGACAAGAACTTCTTTTCCACTGATTAGGAGATAAATCGCCAGCTACTAACCAATCTATAAAAGGAGTCTCAAAATCGGAAAAATAGAGGGTAGCTTGTCCAAAAACATTGATTGAAGAGAGGACGATTGTAGTTATAATTAAATAGCGCAACATAGTCTAGAATTATGTGGTTTAATTTATTTTATGGTCGCAAAGATATAAAACAGAACTGTTTAATTGATTGTTTATTTTGAAGCTTTTCAACAATTGAGACGTTAACTAAATTTATCTGTGTAAAAATCTCTTGAATTAATGAATATATTTTTTTGTAATTATACTGTTTTGTTTTCGTTAAAAAGAATTTTGTTGAATTCAACAATACGAGTGCTAATAACTTTTTGACTTGTATAGTATAAATAATCCTTTTACTAGTAATTTCGTCAAAACAAGAAGCATGAAAACGGTAGGTATTTTTTGTGGTGGATTTTCATCAGAATGGGAGATTTCTTTAAAAAGTGCTCAAACAATTCAAGACAATTTTCCGAAAGAATTTTCAACAGTTAAAATTGTTGTTGATAAGGATAATTGGAAAGCGTTAATTGGCGATGACACATTTACATTTGATTTAAATACAATGACTTTCAATAATGGGAAGTTAACAAAAATTGATATCGGAATCGTTTATATTCATGGAGATCCTGGAGAAAATGGCAAAATCCAAGCACTTCTTGAAATGAAAAACATTCCATATTTGAATTCAGGGCCATTAGCATCTGCTTTGTCTTTTGATAAATGGTATTGTAATCAATTTTTGAAAGGATTTGGAATTAATGTTGCCAAGTCATTGTTCTTATCCGATATTAATCACTTTACTCCAGAAAATATTATAAAAGAATTAGCATTACCTGTTTTTGTAAAACCTTCAGATTCTGGCTCTAGTTATGGTATTTCTAAGGTAAAAACACAAGACGAAATGTTGCCAGCTTTAGAAAAAGCATTTAAGGAAGGACGAACGGTTGTTGTTGAGTCATTTTTAGATGGAATTGAAGTTACTTGCGGCGTTTACCGAAGAAAAAATGGTGTTTACGCGCTTCCACTAACGGAAATAGCTTCTGAAAATGAATTTTTTGACTATGAAGCCAAATATTTAGGTAAATCTCAAGAAATTACACCGGCACGAGTTGATGATGCTATCAAAATCGAAGTCCAAAAACAAGCAAAATATATTTATGAACTGTTGCAATTGAAATCTATTGCACGAATAGATTTTATGATCGTTAATGGAGTGCCAAATGTAATTGAAGTTAATACAACTCCTGGATTTTCATCAGCAAGTATAGTGCCTCAAATGATAAAATGTGATGGTGGTAATATTCACGATTTTTGGAAAGAAATAATAGACGTTGAGTTAAAAGACAGCTAACGCATTTAACACTTTTTCCATTTTATCTACCACGTCATTACTAGAGTTATTGAAATTACTAACTGTAATTGCAAAAGCTATTTTCTTCCCTGACTTAGAATTTATGTAACCAGCATAAGATTTTATACGTGACATTGTTCCGCTTTTAGCTACAATTCGACCTGCTCCAGGTTGGTCTTTGCATAATCCACTAATCGTTCCTGATTTTCCAGCAATCGGAAGTGTTGAAAAATAAATAGAATGATTTTTTGAAAGTGACATTGCCTTCAAGAGATTGCAATAATGAGCGGCAGAAATAGCATTTGTTCTTGAAAGTCCACTGCCATCAGTTAAATTAAGTCCGTTGAAGCTGAATTTCTCAGCCCAATATTTTTCTATTTGTTTTAATCCTTCTTCTGTACTTCCGTTTCCTGTCATTTTATATCCAACAAGACATACCAATTCTTCAGCGAATAAATTAATACTTTTCATATTTGTTAAGGTGGCAATATCTGAAATTTTTTGACCTTTGTTGGTATAAATTAATTTGTAAGATGCTTGATAACGATTTTTGATTGCTTGATTTTGCTGTCTTACAGATTTTGCACCTTCATTTACAACAATGCCGAAAGAATTCAATTGTTGGGTTAATTCATAAGCCAATTGAAATTCAGGATCTGGTAAACTACCTTTCACTTCAAAAGAAGTTTGATTCAGAGGCAAAGACCCATTTGAAAATCTGTCTAGAGAATATGGCCCTCCAAAAATGAAAGAATGATCACCTGAAACATTATCAGAAGTAGTGTAATTGTGAAACACCAAATTTTGAACAGTGGGAAAGGTATGTAAAAGTTCTGTTTTTGCACCAACAGAACTTCCAGTCTTAAAAACTAATTTTAGCATATTGTCAAAGACACATATTCCAGAAGGTCCAGCGCCATAATAATTGCCCATATCTGACCAATTCCAACCGTCTGGAACACCAAAATAACCAAATTCAGATCCATCACCATAAACACTTCCCGTAATTGTTTTAATGCCTAATTTTTTAATGGTATCAGCCCATTTAAGAAGAAAATCTTTTTGATTGCCTTCAGAATGGAAATACTTACTTCCTAGCGTCATATCACCACCACCTCTAATCCAAATATTTCCTTTTAATGTGCCATCTTTTTCAATTACACCATCTATGTATAAACGTGTTTCTGGACGATAATCAGCGCCTAATAATTCGATTGCAGAGGCAGTTGAAAAAAGTTTTGTTGTTGATGCGGATGCCAATGCTAAATTTGGATTATGAGCAGCTATTTGATTGCCAGTAGTAAGGTCAATTGCTTGAAATGAAATGCCCGCGTTTATAAATTCTGGCGAAGTTGCAAATAAATTAATAGCGTTTTGAACAGCGTTTTGAGCGTTGATTGTGTTTAAACTAACTAAACAGTAGAATAATAAAAGTAATCTTAGTATCTTCATCCCCTAGAATTTTAAGTAAAATTCATCATTATGGTTGTTTGTTTTTCACGGATTGATAAAAATTTTCAACATTTCAATGAATGAAACAATTTTTTAATGAATTTTTAGTTAGTTGAATTCAAAAACAAAGCCATTTCTGAGAAAATAAAATGGAGCCGAAGAAAAAAATTAAAATATTACGAATCATTAATCGATTTAATATTGGTGGACCAACGTATAACGCCACTTTTTTAACACGATTTATTTCGGATGATTATGAAACTCTTTTGGTTGGAGGTTTGCCTGATGAAGGCGAAACAGATTCATTACATGTTTTAAAAGAATACGGTGTTGAACCCTTGTTGATTGAGGAAATGAAACGTTTGCCAAGTTTCCAGAACGACCGAAAAGCTTATTTGAGATTAAAGGAAATTATAAAGGAATATAAACCTGATATTGTTCATACACATGCATCGAAGGCTGGAGCACTAGGAAGAAAGGCAGCTTTAAGTTGTAAGGTGCCAATTATTGTTCATACTTTTCATGGCCATGTTTTTCATTCTTATTTTGGTAAAATAAAAACAAAATTATTCAAATTAATTGAACGTCGTTTAGCTAAAAAGTCAACTGGTATTGTTGCAATTTCTGAATTACAGAAAAAAGAGCTTTCACTAGAGCATAATATTTGTAAAGATGATAAAATCAAGGTAATAAACTTGGGTTTTGACTTGAAAAAATTCAATAATAATTTAGAAACTAATAGAGAACTTACGAGAAATAATTTTTCAATTGATCAAGATGAAATTGCTGTTGCAATCGTTGGAAGGTTGGCCCCGATTAAAAATCATCATTTTTTTCTTGACGTTATTCAAGAAATTTCAAATAGAAGTAAAAAGCGAATTGCAGTTTTTATTGTTGGTGACGGTTCAGAAAGGGGAGCTATTGAACAGAAAATTGAACAAATGACTTTAGGATCTAATGTTCGTATAGAAATGACATCATGGATAAAAGAAATTGAAATTTTTAATGCTGGAATGGATATCATGTGTTTGACCTCAAATAATGAAGGAACTCCAGTGAGTTTAATTGAAGCTCAAGCGGCATGTATTCCAGTAATAACAACGGATGTTGGTGGTGTAAAAGACATAATTCTAGATGGCGAAACAGGCTTCATCGTACCCAAAGAATCTATTCAAAAATATACGGAAAAACTGCTTCTTTTAATTGAAGATGAAAATAAACGTAAAAAAATGTCACAAAATGGATGGTCTTTCGTAGAACATAAATTCCATTACACAACGCTTGTGAAAAACATGGAAACATATTATAGCGAATTGTTAAATGCTAAGAATAAATGAGATATAACAAAATTTTACGTTTAATGACCTTTATCATAGTTGGAATGTTGTTTCAACAATGTGGAATTAATAGCAATATCATGTTCAAATCCCCAAAAGGTGAGCATGCGCATTCGGATACAATTCCAATGACACCCATGGCAGATTATCAAATTTCTGTTGACGACAAGTTAACATTCTCATTATCTACCAATAATGGAACAAAAATTATTGAATCATTGAGTGGTATTAAAAATGAAGGAATTAGTTCTAGTAATATCTCTGAATATATAGTGCGTAAGACTGGGTTGGTTGAACTGCCAATTTTAGGTGAAGTTTTAGTTGCTGGTTTAACGATTTCTGAATGTGAGGATACACTTCAAAAACTTTTCTCGAAAGAATATCAAGAGCCATTTGTTCAAGTAAAAATAACGAATCAACGGGTTATTGTTTTTCCTGGAAATGGCAGCGACGCAAAGGTAATACCGCTGATCAATTCTAATACTACATTAATGGAAGCAATTGCTGCTGCTGGCGGAATAACGGAAAGAGGAAAGGCAAATACCATTAAATTAATGCGAAAGGAAAAAGGATTAAGAAAGATTTATACGATAGATCTTTCTAATGTTGAAGGGTTGAAGTATGTTGATATGGTAGTTCAAGCGAATGATTATATCTACATCGAACCAAATGCTGAATTGGCAAAAGAAGCACTGAAAGAGATTGCTCCAATAATTTCCATTTTGTCTAGTGCTCTAGTTATTTTTACTGTCTTTACAAATCTTTAATTTTGAATAAAGGAAGCGTTATAATAAATAAAGAATATGATTCAGATATTCTAAAGACGATTGTCAAAAGATATTGGTGGTGGCCAATTTTATTCGTTTTTGTTTTTTCTACTGCAGCATACTTTTCTTTGCGGTACACAATTCCAATTTATGAATCATCAATGATTATTCAGTTGGACAACAATGATAATGCAAAAGAATTAATCAACGTTGAAAATATTAATACCAAAGAAAATGATATTTCATCTGAAATAGAATTGATGCGGTCACAATTTTTGTTTGAAAAAGCTATTAAACGGATTAATTACAATGTAAGTTTATTTTCTAAAGGCAATGTTTTAACGGAAGAACGATATAACTCAAGCAGTTTTAACATTCAGCCTTACTCATTAAGTGACTCATCATTAATTAATGTCCCTATTTTTGTTCATTTTGATGGGGTTAATGTCAGTTTGATTTATCAATTTCAAGGCAAGAGTAATAAAATATCTGGAAAGTTAAATGATCACATTAGAAATCAACATTTTGATTTGGTTGTAAAAACAACTAATCAAAATGAATTTCAAAAAGATTCTGAGCAAAATGAATTATATTTTGTGTTTAATAGTATAGAATCGTTTGCAGCAAGATATTTACCTTCATTATTAGTTTCTCCAATAGACCCAATAGCTAAAACTATTCAAATAACTTTTAGAGGTAATAATCCGCAATTGTGTTACGATGTTTCACTGGCTGTCTCAGAAGCATTTATAACTTTTGATGAAGATGTAAAAAGAAAGGGCTCAGAGAATATTCTACATTTTATTGAAGAACAATTAGATTCTTTGTCAAATGAATTGAAAAATTCTAAAGATAGTTTAATGTTTTACCAGCGAAAATCGAATATTCCAGACCCAGAGGAAATTGGTTCCACAATATCTGAAAACATTTCAAAATCGCAAGATCAATTGTTTGAAATTGAAGAGGAAATAAGGTCCTTAAATTCAGTCAACAGAAAGCTTAATGCTGATCCGAATAGGTTAGATGTTTATCGTTTATTGCCTGAAATGTTAGGTAAAAGCTATGAGCAATCTTTATCTGCTCAAATAACGGGGTTACATGATTTATTAGAGCGAAAGGAAGATCTTTTATATAGAGTTACTGAAGAGAACAGTGAGGTAAAGGGACTGAATGCAAAAATTCAAGTTAAATTAAATTCTATCCGAAAAAGTATTACTGTAATCTTAGATAGATTATATACTAATAGTAAGGAAATAAATGCTAAAATACAGGGGTTTGAAGGTGAATATTTTGAATTACCTGAAAAGAAAATGGAATTTAGCCGTTTAAAGAATATTCAGGATTTAAACGAAAAATATTTTACCTTGTTAACAGAAAAAAAATTCTTGTATTCGATTTCTGATGCTGGTTATTCATCTAATAATCGAATATTATCAAGACCAAGTGTAAATTCTACTCCCGTTTCGCCGAACAAAAAGTTGATTTACACAACATTTATTATGTTTGGTATTGTATTAGGATTGGCTGTAATGCTTTTTAAATACCTGACGTTCAACGAGATTAATTTAATTGATGATCTTAAGAAATTACTTCCAAGCGAGGCAACTATTTTAGGAGGTGTTCCACTCGCTAGAACAATCATGGAGTATTCTCAACTTGTTGTAACTGATGCTCCTAAATCGATGTTGGCAGAATCAATGAGAAAGATTCGAACCAATCTTAGTTATATTCATCCAAATTATAAGACTATTGCCATTTCATCTTCAATTTCTGGTGAAGGAAAAACATTTGTCGCCTTGAATTTAGCAGCGATTATTGCAATGTCAGGTAAAAAAACAATTTTACTTGATCTTGATTTACGCAAACCAAAAATTCATGTCGGGTTAAATGCAAATAATATTTTTGGTATGAGTGGTTTGATAATTAATGAATTCACTATGGAACAGTGTATTCAGCATTCTTCTGCAGAAAATCTAGATTTTATTACTGCTGGGCCAATTCCTCCGAATCCATCCGAACTATTATTGAGTAATAGATTCAAAGAAATTGTAGAAGAATTAAAAAAGACATATGATGTGATTATTATTGATAACCCACCTATTGGTTTAGTCTCGGATGGAATTAAAAACTTAACTGAAGCGGATATTCCAATTTATGTTTTTAAATCACATTACTCCAAACGTAATTTTGCTTTTCGAGTGAAAGAACTTTTTGAAATGAAACAATTGGAAAAATTGAATGTTATTTTGAATGGAATTTCACCAACAAAGAAATCTGGATATGGATATGGATACGGATATGGATACGGATACGGTTATTATGAAGGAGATAAACCATCTAAACGTGAACAATTAAAAAATTGGTTGAAACAAAAACTAAAGCGTAAAAAATAACAATGCAAACATTCGAAATAAAAGATCTTTTATTGATTCAACCTAGAATATTTGAAGATGACCGTGGACTTTTTTATGAGTCTTTTAATGAAACAAAGTACAAAGAAATTTTAGGTGCAGAAATTCAATTTGTTCAAGATAACATTTCTGTTTCAAAGAAAAATGTGTTACGAGGTTTACATTTTCAGAAACCTCCGTTTGCACAAGGTAAATTAGTAACTGTATTGAGAGGGAGTGTTATAGATGTTGCTGTTGATTTGAGAAAAGAATCTGCAACTTATGGGCAATATCAACTTGTTGAGCTCACTGAGAATAATAAACTGCAATTTTGGATACCTCCTGGTTTTGCTCACGGCTTTTGCGCCTTGGAGGATGATACAATCTTTTCCTACAAATGCAGCAATTATTATTCACCCCTACATGAGGAAACTATCATGTGGAATGATACAGATTTGGCCATCGATTGGAAAATAATTAATCCAATTGTTTCAGATAAAGATAAAATCGGAAAATATTTTAATACATTTGATTCTCCATTTAAATAAGATAAATGCTAGTATTAAGTATTTTAGAAATTGTTGGGTTTGGAATTGGTGGGTTTTTAATTTCATTTTTGTGTAATGGCCTATTATTACGTTTTTCTCGAACTTTGGGTATAAGGAATAAAAATGATGTGACTATTCGTTGGAGTAATGAATCAAAACCATCTTTAGGAGGAATTTCATTTTTTATTGTATTTATTTTTTCTGCTATTGGTTATTCGGTCGTATTTTATGAAATTAATATTTTCCACAAAATAGAATATATAGGATTATTTGTAGGTGGATGTATTGCATTTTTAATGGGATTGGCAGATGATGCCTACAATACACAGCCATTAGGAAAACTATTCATTCAAATAAGTTGTGGACTTATGCTAATAGCTACTAAAACTGAAATTGAATTGTTTCACAATCATTGGATTGATGGTGTAATAACTGTTGTCTGGGTCGTTATTGTTATGAATTCTTTAAACATGCTCGATAATATGGATGGTATAACAGCAACTACGGTGTTGTTTATACTTTTATCATGTTTAGTTGGTAGATGGATAATTTCTGGATTCAATATTGATGAATGGACGATTTCATTGATAGCAATTATCGGTTCCATTATCGGATTTTTGTGTTTCAATCTTCATCCAGCAAAAATATTTATGGGTGACGCAGGCAGCCAATTCATTGGGTTTTTTGTTGCTTTTTTCAGCGTTAAATTTTTATGGAATGTAAGTTCAGAATACGACACGGAAAGCTGGGCAAGTCTTTTAATAGTTTTAATCGCTTTCACACCAGCCGCCGCAGATACATTGACAGTGGTAATAAACAGATTGAAAAAAGGAAAATCACCAATGGTTGGTGGTAAAGATCATACAACGCACCATTTAGTCTATGCTGGATATAATGACAAACAAGTTTGGATTGTCTTTTTTTTAATTGGATTATTCTCTTTTTTATTGACAATTGTGATGATCAACTTAATTCAAATGGGAATAATAATCCCAATTTTATTCTTCGCACTTTATTTTATTGTCGTTTTCGGTTATCTCTATCGAAACACAATTAAATTTCCTCAAAAGAAATAAGAATAAGTCTGGCAATTTCCTTAATTTCGTTTGTTATTTTAATCGAATGAAATTCCTTTTTTTAGTACTTTTTATTTTCACATTTACAGCTTGTAATCAGCCTGTAAAAAAGGTGAATTCTGAACCGATCATTAAAAATGACTCCGGGCACCATATACTTCCTAAACTTCCTGAAACGCTGGTTTTTTGTGGACAAACTGTACATTTAGAAGATGAAGATATTCGTGAACGATTAGACAAAGAATTGTTGGTGAACGCCTATTTTCAAAGTTCAACAATTCAAGCTTTGAAACGAGCAAATCGTTATTTCCCAGAGCTTGAACGAATCTTAAAAGCAAATGGTATTCCTGAGGATTTCAAGTATTTAGCCGTCATTGAAAGTAATTTAATTCAAGCAGTTAGTCCAGCTGGTGCTCAAGGTTTTTGGCAATTCATGCCCGGCACTGCAAAAGAACACGATTTGATTATGAATGACGAAGTGGATGAAAGATTGAATATTGAAAAAAGTACACGTGCTGCATGTGAATATTTAAAGTATGCGCAAGACACTTTGAAAAATTGGGTATTGGCAGCCGCATCATATAATAGAGGAATTGGAGGAGTGAGAAGTGACATGCGCTGGCAACAAACAGATAATTACTTTGATACCCACATGAATTCTGAAACTGGACGTTATGTGTATCGAATTTTAGCTGTAAAATTAATTTTTGAGCATCCTGAAATGTATGGTTACGATTCAAAAGCCATCGAGTTGTATGAACCATTTTGCACAAAAAATGTTTTAGTAAAAAGTTCAATTACAAACTTGGCAGAATGGGCAAAGTCACAAGGAATTAACTATAAGATTTTAATCAAGTTGAATCCGTGGATTTTGACGAATAAATTGACAATTAAAAATCATCCTTATACGGTGAAACTTCCTGCAAAAAATTGCAAACTTAAACCGTATAAATCATACCAATAAATTGAAAGAACCAGAAGACGGATATATCGAAGTATTTGGAGCGAGAGAACATAATTTAAAAAATATTGATCTTAAAATACCACGCAATCAATTGGTTGTGTTTACTGGTTTAAGTGGAAGTGGAAAATCTTCATTGGCATTTGATACTATTTTTGCGGAAGGACAAAGACGTTATATCGAAACATTTTCTGCATATGCTCGACAATTTCTTGGAGGACTAGAACGTCCAGATGTTGACAAAATCAATGGTTTAAGCCCGGTAATTTCGATTGAACAAAAAACGGTTTCTCGTTCACCTCGTTCTACGGTTGGAACAATAACAGAAATATACGATTTCCTGCGTTTACTCTATGCCAGAGCAAGTATTGCTTATTCGTATGAAACTGGGGAGGAAATGGTGAAGTATTCGGATGATCAAATAGTAGATTTGATTATTCAGCAATACGAAGGGAAGAAAGTAATTTTCCTAGCACCTAAAGTTAAAGGTCGAAAAGGTCATTACCGCGAATTATTTGAGCAAATCCAAAAAATGGGTTTTACAAAAGTACGCATAGACGGAGAAATAAAAGACATTGAAAAAGGAATGCGCTTGGATCGGTACAAGATTCACGATATTGATTTGGTAATTGATCGATTGCAAATTGCAGAAACAGACCGCAAACGAATTTATGATTCTGTGATTACTTCCATGAAACATGGTAATAAAGCCATGATGGTATTGGATTTTGAAACGGAAAAAGTGCGCCATTTTAGTCGTTCGTTAATGTGTCCAACGTCTGGGATTTCTTATCCTGAGCCAGAACCTAGTTTGTTTTCATTCAATTCCCCTTATGGTGCTTGTCAAACATGCAGTGGGTTAGGTGAAGTTTCGGAAGCTGATATCACGAAGATTATTCCAAATCCAAAATTATCGATTAAAAAAGGTGGTTTTGCTCCACTTGGAGAATACAAGAAAACGTGGATTTTTGATAAATTGGAAAGCTATTTAACGCAGGAAGATTTTTCCATAACAACTCCTTTGGAAGAAATTCCTGAAGATATCATGAACGTCTTGCTTTATGGAAATGAAGATATTGAGCGTTCAAAAAAGAATAATACTGTTGTGTTTGAAGGAATCATCAATTTTGTTTCTCGCCATTCAGAAGAAAGTTCAGCTCCAATTCAACGCTGGGCGCAAAGTTTTATGAATAAAGTTATTTGTTCAACTTGCGAAGGAACACGGTTAAAAAAAGAGGCGCATTTTTTCAAATTTGATGACATGCACATTGGTGATTTGGCTCAAATGGATTTGATAGAATTATCCAATTGGTTCCAACAATTAGAAGCTAAAATGACTTCGGATCAGTTATTTATTGGGAAGGAGATTTTAAAGGAAATTAAAACACGTTTGAATTTTGTGTTGGAAGTAGGATTAGAATATTTGACATTACACCGTTCTGCAAAAACCCTTTCAGGTGGTGAAGCGCAACGAATTCGATTAGCAACGCAAATAGGTTCTGAATTAATGAACGTATTGTATGTTTTAGATGAACCTTCAATCGGATTGCATCAACGAGATAATACTCGTTTGATTAAATCGTTGAAACGTTTGAGAGATGCTGGAAATTCTGTTATTGTTGTTGAACACGACAAGGAAATGATAGAAGCAGCAGATTTTGTTGTAGATATTGGTCCTGGTGCTGGAATTCACGGTGGACAAATTATCAATGCCGCACCGATTTCTGAGTTGAATACGGTTGATTCCTTAACAACAAAGTATTTAACGGGTGAATTGAAAATTGAAATTCCGAAAAAACGCAGAAAAGGAAACGGAAAACACCTTGTTTTAAAAGGAGCTACAGGACATAATTTGAAAAATGTCACGTTGAAAATCCCTTTAGGAACATTTTGTTGTGTTACAGGTGTTTCTGGAAGTGGAAAATCATCGTTGGTGAATCAAACACTTTATCCAATTTTGTTGGCTCATATTTATAATGGAGTAAAAAAGCCATTGCCATACAAAAGCATTGAAGGTCTAGAACTATTAGATAAAGTGATTGAAATTGATCAGAGCCCGATTGGCAGAACACCACGCTCAAATCCCGCGACATATACCAAAGTATTTGACGAAATCAGGTCGTTGTTTGCAGGTTTGCCAGAAGCTCAAATTAGAGGTTATAAGGCAGGTAGATTTTCATTTAATGTTTCTGGTGGAAGATGTGAAACATGCAAAGGCGGAGGATTAAAAGTGATAGAAATGAGTTTCCTTCCAGATGTGTATGTTGAATGCGAAAGCTGCAACGGAAAACGGTATAACCGTGAAACGTTAGAGGTTCGGTTCAAAGGGAAATCAATTTCTGATGTGTTGGACATGACAATCGAAGATGCAACCGTCTTTTTTGATCAAATCCCGAAAATCCATAGACCTTTAGCAACCATGCTTTCTGTTGGATTGGGTTATGTCAAATTGGGGCAACCTTCAACCACACTTTCCGGTGGAGAAGCACAACGCATTAAGTTGTCATCTGAATTAGCGAAGAAAAGTACGGGTAGCACATTTTATATCTTGGATGAACCATCAACAGGATTGCATTTTGAAGATATACGCATGTTGTTGGAAGTTTTACAACGCTTGGCGGATGAAGGTAATACGGTGTTGGTGATTGAACATAATCTTGATATCGTAAAAGTTGCAGATCATATTATTGATATTGGTCCTGAAGGAGGCAAAGGAGGCGGTTATGTGGTTTGTGAAGGAACACCTGAAGAAATTGTAAAGAAAGCAATAGAAAAATCCTATACCGCAAAGTATTTGGCTTTGGAGATGAAGTAAGAATTAGGCAAACATTTTTAATGATTTATTTTGACGCCTCTTTCACGTAAAACAATAGGCCAACTCGATTAATATGTTCAGTCAAACTATCTGAATTCAATAAATGAAAAACAGAAATATCATATAAATAAGGTGTATTCAAATCATCTATTTCCATCGATACTTTTGAAAGAATAGAATCCGTAACTTGAGCTCCCTTTAATGTAATGTCGATGTCACTGCCTTCTCTATAATTTCCTTTTGCTCGAGAGCCGTATATAATTACTTCTTCAATTTCTGGAAATTTAGAAAATACCGAATTGATTTTGTTAATAGTATCTTCTTTCAAGCCAAATTTCATAAGAATGTTTTCATTTTTTGATGAAAAGCTTCAAATAATGGGTAGTAACTGTGGATTATCAAATTGTATTCTTTTTCTAAAATTTCTTCTAAATATGTGTGTACAGTTTTATTTCGACTTTCAATCATATCCATCCAAATTTGACCTTTGGTAATTATTTCATTTTGAAAAGCTTGTTTTGTAGCATCTTTTGACCCAATAATCCCTTGAATTCCCTTGTCTTGTAAAAAATCTTTCATTACTTTCCATGCCAATTCATGGGTAAATTCAAATCGTTGTATAGTACCTTCTTTCTCTAAATTACTTGGGTTTTTAACTTCTAAGACGGCTTCTTTTAAATGAATAAAGGCATCATTAAAATTTTGAAACCGCTGTTTCCATCTTATATCTTGTTCCATTTTTTTTCTTATATGAGTGAAACTATTGAAAACTTTTTATTATTTGATGCCCCAATAAAACAATATTTACTTGCTCAATTTCGCATTTTGTTCCATAAACTGTTTGTATGTCACCTTCTTGTCATCCGTCCATTGATAATCTCCAAACATCTTTTCAATTAACCATTTTGGCAATCCTTTTTCCAACGTACGCATCATAACGATATCATATTTTCTGTGGAAATTGATCCAACATTGGTTACAACCATGTACGTGTTTGTTTTGAATTTCTTGAGATGCCAACGAATTGAAAATGTTATCTAGTGTATTCGTATTGACGTTCCCTAATTTTAAATCAAGGTTTTGACATATTGGAACGCTTCCGTCAGGATGAATAACGATACTGTCCAAAATACTACGACATTTTAAATTCAATTTCTTCTTTCTCCATTCATCATATAACAGCAAGAAATCATAGTTTTCTGTCGTGTCAACAATGTTAGCCGGAATGCTATTCTTAAAATCGTTTGAATCCATGATTTTATTGTGATCATGCTTTGGAGTTTCAATTTCCTCTTTTTCAAGTTCATTCAATTTATCATTCTTCTCTAAGATTTCATCTTTCACCTTGCGAATTGCTCCGTAAGTCAATACGTCTGTGTTTACGATAGATCCAATTTCTGTTTCATGCGCTTTTTCAACGGTGTCAAAAAATGAAATGTCGTTGTAAGTTCCGATACGAACGTCAATGTTATTTTTCTTGGCAATTTCAATAACGTGTTCCATGTCATCAAAACCATTGTAAGGTGATAAAGTAAACATCAATGAAATTGGAACAAGATCTTTACAGTTTTCGATTACTTTCAATACATCGTTGTATCCATCCTTTCCACGCATGTATAAATACGTTTCCTTATTTCCGTCAAGTGAAATAAACAAACGTTTTGGTGGATATTTTTTAACTGCGTCAATTAAACTATCTGGCTTCAAACAATTGGAAAGCAAATCGAAGTTCGGGTGATTATTTGTAAACCATTTTAATATTTCTAATGCTTGTGGGTGCAATAAAAATTCTCCTCCTTCTAATCCAACAGTTGTATGTTTTGAAACACATCTACTTTGCATTACTTCTACAATTTTTGCAATCGGAAGGTGCTTAACTGGACGTTTTGCCCAGATTAAACAATGTTTACAACCTGAATCGCATAAATCTGTTCCGTAAAACATCAGCGTTGATAACGTTTTATGACCCGGACGAACCGAGTTATTCACGTAACGAAGACCTCTTCTTAAATAATCTAATTTTCCGTACATCGTTTATTTTTTTAAATTTTCAATTAGTTTGTAAGTCAATTGCATAGCAGATAATGGTGTAATGTTGTTCCCTTTTCCTGTTTCACACAGTTGTATAAATGTTTTAATTTCATCGTAATAACCAGAAGACACCAATTGGTTGCTTTCCATTACTGGATTAAAACTGTTTCTATTGTATAAAATTTCAATCGTTTCAGTGGTTTTCTTAATTTTTTCAATCGGAATAGAAAACAGTGTTTTTGATTTTTTC